>JAJBBD010000280.1 GCA_020532355.1 Candidatus Cloacimonadota bacterium
ATCAATGACAGGCATCTGAGCTTGAAAGAGAAGCGCGAGGCGAGTAATGCTAAAGAATGAACTTCTGGAAATTATAGCCAACGGTGAAAATTCACTGGTTGAGTTCAAGCGAGACGACGTCCGGCCGGAACAGCTTGCCAAGGAGATCGTCGCCTTTGCCAATAGCTACGGCGGAAAGCTCCTATTGGGGGTTGAGGATGATGGAACACCCTCTGGTATCCAACGATCCAATTTGGAGCACTGGATCATGGACACGGTCTGCGCTCGTTACGTTCATCCGGCAGTAATACCGCTATATGAAGAAGTTAAGCTTGAAGCTAATCTCCGCGTTGCTGTGATAACTGTACCCCTGGGAGTTTCCAAACCATATGTAGTGAGGCATAACGACAGGGAAGAGTTTTATATCAGGGCAGGCTCCACCAGCAGACTGGCAAATAGAGAGCAGATCATCAGGATCTCGGCATCAGGTGGAATGATACATGTGGAAACCCTGCCAGTGCCCAGGACCTCCTTCAAAACTCTTGATAAAGCCAGGCTTGAAAACTACTTCAGGGATATCTTGGTAGAGCCTTCCCTACCTCGAGATGACAAGGAGTGGGAAACTCGTCTGGTTGACATGGGTTTCCTATCTGAAAACGCAGAGATGGAAAAGGTTTGCACAATTGCCGGATTGCTGCTGTTTGGGATCAATCCCCGCAGATACCTTAAGCAGGCAGGGCTGAGGATCATGGTTTTCGACTCAGACGATAAAGAATACAAAGCTCTCCTGGACGTCGTCCTAGACGCTCCTATGGTTGCCAGAGTAGAAGTTACCGATCAAAGAGTATCAGGAATTGTCGATGACGGTCTGGTTGAGAAAGCAGCGTCAGCTTTGTATCCCTTCATAACTGAGGAGTCCGGAACCATAGACAAGGGTTTCCGCAGACCATTGAAACGATACTACCCCTGGAATGCCATCCGTGAGCTGATCCTGAACGCTTTAGCGCACAGGGATTGGACCCGCAATACCGACATCGAGATTTGCCGTTACAAAGACAGACTGGAGGTGATAAGTCCAGGCGCTTTGCCCAACTCCATGACAGTGGAAAAAATGGTCGGCGGTAGACGAACTCCCCGCAACACCATCATCATGGAGGTTCTGAGAGATTACCAATATGTGGACGCCCGGGGCATGGGGATCAGAACCAAGGTCATACCGATCATGCGTGAGTTTAACGGTACCGAGCCGGAATTCGAAGCCACTGAGGACTTTCTCAAGACGATCTTATACAATAATGGACCGAAAAATGAACCCGATGAACCTAATTATGACCCTAAAACTCAAGAAATTGACCCTAGAAAAGCACATTTTGACCCGATAAATGACCTTAAAACCAGTATATTGACCCTAATAACGGAAAATCCATCCATCACCTATGCAGAACTGGCGATCTCAATAAATAAAAGCCCGGCTACTGTAAAGCGATATCTTCAGGAGTTAAAAGCAAGCGGAGTTATATCCAGAAGCGGTGGTAAAAAAGGTGGAAAGTGGGTGATTCGATGAGGAGTCTAAGTTGAGCAGAGTAATAGATATCATTAAGGAATCGATCTTGGGATTAAACTCAAGAGTAGTCCTCTGGCCGGATAAGGAGCGCCAATGGGAAAAGGCGATCCCGGCTTTGAGGAAAGAGATACCCGGATTGCTTTGTCTGGGTCAATACGATCCTGATAACAGGACTGGTCCTGCCATATGGCTGCGATGCGCTATTGCCGGTCAAGTCAAGCACCTTGGCATATCCGAAGAAACTGTTTTTGTGCTCTATCTTCCGGGAGTTAGCATACAGGAGCTTAAGGCTGTGGAGAGTTGCCCCGAAGAGATAAAGCCGCTGGCAGAACTTCAATTCAGATCAGCGATCTGGAGCCAGTACAACGGCAAGGATTGGACGATCCTCTCTTATCTGGTCTCCGATAAAGGTGGCTTAGGACTGGATGTTGCTCAGGATACTGGTACCAAACAAGCCCTGCAGAACGCTCTGCTTCCCCTTTTGCAGGAGAATATTGAAGACCTGAAGGGCAAACGCCTGGAAAAAGATCATTTTAACTCCCTGCTAACCGGAGGCGATACTACCAGGGACATGCTGAACTGGCTGGACCGGGGAGATGAGTTCAAAGCGAATCTAAGCCTGGAGCAGTGGCAGGCCTTTTGCGCCAACTGCAAATCACATTTTGGCATCGATCCAGTGAAAGATGGGTTGTTGAGCGCGGTCAAGTCCCTGGTGGAGACTGGTGGATCAGACGCCAAGCATAAGAACTGGCAGCTAGTATGGGACCGCTACTGTGATGCCCCGAGAAAATTCAGCAGAATCCCTGACCTGATCAGAAAACTCCAGGTTCCCGATGACTGGATGTATCTGCAGAATGAAGACCATGCCTTCGACCGCTACCCCCAGTGGAACGATGAAATGGAGCGGATTCTCAAGAAAGCCCTGGAATCACTGCACAACGCCAATACCAAAGATGCCAGGGTGAAGATCGCAGATTTGGAAACTGACCACTCCAGACGAAGAGGGCTCATCTGGGCAGAACTTGGTGAGGCTAAGTATGCTGAATTACTTCAATATCTGGCTCAACTTGCCAAGCTGACAGACGATAGCCTTGAAACTGGTGACCTATCGGAGCTCGAAAAACGCTATTCTGAGCACTCGTGGCAGACGGATGGGTCTGTGCTCCAACTTCTGGGTATAATCGATTCTGGCGAAGATTTGAGGATGTTTTGGGGCATTCTGGAGAAGCTCTACCTTCCCTGGATGGATGCTTCCGCCCGTTATTTGCAAAAGAAGGGAGTTTATGCTCGAGCTGGCATTGCCATTAAAGCGGACTATCTTGAATCAGTAGAAGCGGTTTTGTTTGTAGATGGCCTGCGTTTCGACTGCGGTAAGCGGCTGTCTGAACTGCTGAGCGCGGATGGTTGGCAAATTGAGGAAAGTGTCCGCTGGTCAGGATTGCCGACAATAACAGCTACCTGTAAACCCATCCTGATCGAAACGCTATTGAGCCCCAGAACCGATAAGCAAAGCAGGGATGCGATTAACTATGAAGCCATGAGTTCCTACGAGTTTAAAAAGGTACTGGAAAAGCAAAGTTGGCGGGTATTGACCAGCAAGGACATCATTCCTCATGCTGAGCGCAATAATGGAAAAACCCATTCCAAACTCTGGTTGGAGTATGGCAATCTGGATGAGTTGGGACATTCTCAGGGCTGTGGTTTGGCCAAACACATCGAAAGCACTTTGGCTGAGATCGCTGCAAGAATCAAGGATATCTTTAAGGCAGGGTGGCAAAGCGTTCTCATAGTTACTGATCACGGGTGGCTTCTATCGCCCATAGGTTTACCCAAAACCGATCTTCCGGCTTGCCTGTCCGAGAGTAAATGGCACCGTTTTGCCACTCTCAAAGAAGGAACGCAAACGCAGGATAGTCTCTTCCCCTGGTACTGGGATCCCCTTCAGCAAATCGCAATTGCCGATGGAGTGTCCTGTTATAGCGCCGGAGTCGAGTACACTCACGGGGGCTTGAGCTTACAGGAATGCCTGCTGCTGGACATCAGGGTCACCCTGGGTAAGAATGAACTAAGCAAGGCTTCGGTCAGGATAACTGACATCAAATGGACGAACATGCGCTGCAGCATTGCCATCGAGGGACAAGGCAATGATCTAGTCCTTGATATTAGGACGTCACCGGATGATCTTACGAGCAGCGTGGTACTGAGTGTAAAGTCTGTTAAAAGTGACCACACTGCTTCGGTTGTGGTGGAGAACGAGAATCTGCAAGGCAACCCTGCCTACATAGTAATCCTCGATCAGGATGATAACATAGTAACGCAAATACAAACTACCATTGGCGGAGGAAAAGATGATTCAGCTGGATGACATCGACAAAAAGGCAGCATCCATTTTAGAAGGATATTTGGTTCGTAAGGATCTGGTGCGCACTTTTAGTCGCCAGTTTCCGGTTCCCACTTATGTGGTGGAATTCCTTTTGGGAAGATACTGCGCCAGCATCGATCCCGACGAGATCAATGAGGGCATAGAGATAGTTCAGAGGCAGCTTTTGGATAGAACAGTCAAGGCTGGAGATGAAGAGTTGTTTAAATCCAGGGCCAAAGAAAAGGGCTCGGTGAAGATCATAGATCTGATCACAGTACGCTTGGATGCCAAAACTGATTCCTATCTGGCCACCCTACCCAGTTTGCGCTTGCGTGATTCCAGGATAGGCTCAGAGTTGGTTAGCAGGCATGAGCGAATGCTGACTGGCGGCTTCTTTGCCGAGATCACCCTGGTATATGATCCCGTGATCGCTCAGGAAAAGAACGGGCGCCCCTTTGGCATTGAAGCCATCAGGGAAATCCAGCTATCCAGCCGGGATGTGCTTACCAAACTGGCAGAAGCACGCAGGGTAATGACTACCGATGAATGGAAATCCCTGCTGTTTCGTTCTATTGGTCTTGAACCGGAAAAGCTGAGTGAAAGGCAGAAAAATGCTATTTTGCTGCGCATA
>JAJBBD010000281.1 GCA_020532355.1 Candidatus Cloacimonadota bacterium
GGACCCTTTTATATTCGCAATCCCTTTACCCTGGAACCGGATTGGGCGGTCACCAGTATTAATATGGATATCATAAGCTTGATTGGCAAAGCAGAATTGCTTGAGCAGAAGTCATGAACGATTACTTGAAGAGCATACAGGACGATTACAGGCTTGAGAAGATTAGAATCTTGTTTCATGAATGCAAAAAGCATTATCTAAAATCTGCGGAATTAGTCGGAAAGTACAATGAGCATATCAAGTATTTAAAAGAAAAAGAAAGATTCTACACAGATGGTCCGCTTAGGATTATGAAAGCTATTGAAGACCGGTATAATAAAGAATACTGTGATGATCAGATGCAAATTTTTGAACCATTTGAGAAGATGACAGATCGACGTTGGCATAGCTTTATTTGGAATACAGGGCAAGCTCTCATTATGGATAATTCTTTCTGTCGCAGCTTTCTGCGCTCTGCAGGATTTCTCGATCAAAATGATATTGAATTGGCTATACCCACTGCCTTACAAATCATCAAAGATTTAGAGCTAAGATGGTATGTGTCAGATGAGCCCAAAAGGGAAGATAATGAAAATTAAAGCACCTAAGAAACTAATAGAAGTAGCGCTCCCCCTCAAAGAAATAAACGAAGCGTGCGTGCGTGAAAAATCCATCCGGCACGGGCATCCCTCCACTCTGCACTTGTATTGGGCCAGGCGACCTCTGGCGGCTGCCCGAGCTGTACTTTTTGCCCAATTGGTCAATGATCCCGGCTGGGATGAAGAGCTGCAGATCGGCAAAAAACGCAAAGCCGATGCCAATAAAGAACGCGAACGACTCTTTAACATTATTCGCGAACTGGTGAAATGGGAAAACACCAATAATGAAAAAGTCCTAGAAGAAGTCAGAGCCGAGATTCGCAAAAGCTGGAAAGTTACCTGTGAGCTCAATAAAGACCATCCGGAAGCTGCTGAACTGTTTAACCCGGACCTGCTCCCTGCCTTCCATGATCCCTTTGCCGGTGGTGGTTCCATTCCGCTGGAAGCCCAAAGATTGGGTCTGGAAGCCTGGGCCAGTGACCTCAACCCAGTAGCTGTACTAATCAATAAAGCCATGATTGAAATCCCGCCCAAGTTTGTGGGCAGACGTCCAATTGGGCCTATTCCTAAGCATGAAAAACAGAATGAGATTCCGCTTACCTGGCCCGGAGTTACTGGTTTGGCGGAGGATGTGCGCAGGTATGGACATTGGGTAAGAGAAGAGGCCTTCAAACGCATCGGACACCTATATCCCCCCATCGAAATAAGGCCTGAAATGGTGGCGGAACGCCCTGACCTGGCAAAGTATCAGGGTAAACAGCTAACTGTGATCGCTTATATCTGGGCAAGAACAGTTAGGAGTCCTAACCCTCAATATTCTCATATTGATGTTCCCCTTATCACCACTTTCATTTTATGCAACAAAAAAGGTAGTGAAGCTTATATCGAACCCATTATTCAGGGAAATAGCTATAAATTTGTAGTAAAGAAAGGTAAGGTAGCTAATCACTCTCAAGCCAAAATGGGTACTAAAGCTTCAGGGAGAGGTTCTGGTTTTTACTGCCTATTATCAAAAACTCCTATTGATGGATCATACATAAAATCAGAAGGGCAAGCTAACAGGATTGGATCTAAGCTCTTAGCAATCATTTGCGAAAGTGAGAAAGGAAGAGTATTCTTATCGCCCAACACTCATCAAGAAGCAATTGCTCTTTCTGCAATTCCAGAATGGAAACCAGTTCAGGGCATGAATCAGAATACAACTGACCTAGTTAGTGGTAGAGGATATGGGTATAAGTTTTGGCATCAGATTTATACCTCTCGTCAACTAACTGCTTTAACTACGTTTTCAGATTTGGTCAACGAAATACATGAAGTCGTTAGAAATGATGCAGATCGTTCTGCGAAAGTTAACGATACATTGTCATTAGATGATGGCGGATTAGGTTCTAAGGGATATGCAGATGCAATTTCTGTATTCTTAGCCCTTGCACTTGGTAGATGTGCAAATTATTGGTCAGCCTTTACTACTTGGGGAGGGAATTTTATAGTCCAAACTTTTGGACGGCAAGCCCTACCAATGGTTTGGGATTATTCAGAAGTTAATCCTTTTTCGTCATCTACTGGCAATTGGTTAGGAGCAATTAATTGGATTGAAAAAGTTATACTTTTTTCTCTATCTGCCTTGCTCCCAGGTTTTTCTATCCAACAAAATGCTATGACGCAATCGATTAGTGATTCTAAGGTTGTTTCAACAGATCCTCCTTATTATGATAATATTATGTATGCTGATCTATCTGATTTCTTTTACATATGGTTAAGGGGATGTGTCCGAACTGTTTATCCTTCTCTATTTTCTACATTGGAAACTCCTAAGTCTGATGAGATTGTAGCTTCGCATCATCGACATAGTATTCGTTCAGATGCTGATTTATTCTTTATGCAATCAATGAAAAAAGCAATGCACAGGCTCTCTGAAACATCAAATATTTCATTCCCAATTACAATATATTATGCATATAAACAAGCAGAGTCTAACTTCTCGGGGACCTATTCAACAGGATGGATAACTTTTTTAGATGCGGTTGTTGATTCTGGTTTGGCTATTTTAGGAACCTGGCCTATGAGAACAGAAAGAGACCAAGGTCTAAAAACAGGTTCAAATGTTCTTGCTTCAAGCATAATACTTGTATGCCGTAAACGAGAATCAAATCCTGCAACGATAAGCCGCAAAGACTTCATGCAGGAGTTAAATAGAGCTATCCCCATAGCTTTGGAAACAATGATTAACGGTAGTGAAACCTCCAGTCCGGTAGCTCCGGTGGATTTAGCACAAGCTGCCATCGGCCCCGGTATGGCTGTATATTCAAAGTACAAAGCCATCCTGGAATCCGACGGCAGCCCCATGACGGTGCATACTGCGCTGATCCTGATCAACAAAGCTCTGGATGAGTATTTTAAAGAGCGGGAGGGGGATTGGGATAATGATACCCGCTTCTGTCTGCAGTGGTTCAGTGAATATGGCTGGGGAGAGGGCGTTTATGGCGAAGCCGAAGTGCTGGCCAAGGCCAAAGGGCTATCTGTGGAAGGTGTGCGAGACAGCGGCGTTTTGACCGCCGGTAGTGGCAAGGTGCGTCTGTATCGCCCGGCTGAATATCCCACGGATTGGAGCTCACTCCAAGATGAACGCACTCCGATCTGGGAAGTATTGCATCAGCTAATTCGGGCACATCAAAGCAGTGGAGAATCCGCCGCCGCAGAGATAGCCTCGGCAGTTCCGCGCTTGGCTGCTACTGCCAGACAGCTTGCATTCCTGCTTTATACCTTGTGTGAACGTCAAGGCTGGGCCGAAGATGCCAGAGCTTATAACGATCTGGTGCGGGCCTGGCTTTCCATCGAAAAACAAGCTCAGGATAGCGGGCTTAAAGATACGCCCCTCGAAATAGAGTTTTGAGTATGAAACTTGATTTTTGATGCAGGAAAGATAGATGCTGAAAAAGGAAGTTCTGAAGATCATCGCCACAGGCGAGAATGCCAGAGTAGAGTTCAAACGTGATGATTTGAGGCCGGAGCAGCTTGCCAGAGAAATCGTAGCTCTGGCAAATCATCAGGGTGGTTATCTGATTCTCGGTGTGGAAGACGATGGCACTATCTCCGGCATCCACAGAGCTGGGCTTCAGGAATGGATTATGGACACCGTATGTGGTCGCTATATCCATCCCAGGATTACCCCCAATTACACGGAAATAGACATCAGAAGCGGGCTCAAGGTGGCTCTAATCTCTATCAAGGAAGGCAATTCCAAGCCCTATGTACTTCGACACCATGACCGCGAAGATATCTATCTGAGACATGGCAGTATCACTCGTATCGCAACGAGGGAAGAATTGGTGGGTTTGCTTGCCAGCAGTGGCATGCTTCAGGTGGAGGCCTTGCCAGTGCCCAGAACCTCGTTATCAAGCCTGGACATGGCACGCTTAGAAAACTACCTCTTGTTTCGTGGCGAACCGGAGGCTCCCAAAAACAAAGACACGTGGACAGAACTCCTGCTCCAGATGGGATTTTTGACCGAAGCTGCAGGCGACGAAATACAGTGCACAGTAGCAGGAATTACCTTGTTTGGAATCAAGCCCAAACGCTATCTGAAGCAAGCAGGACTGAGGGTAATGGCATTTGATTCTCTCGATCTGCAGTATCGAGCTCTGCTGGATGTGGTTTTAGATGGACCTATGCTCGCCAGATGGGTGTTCGATGATGATGGCGTTCGCACCATTGTAGATGGTGGCTTGGTGGAAAGGCTGGCTAATACCATCCATCCCTTCATTAGCATTGAAGGAGATGCGATAGATCGGGGTTTCCGGCGCCCCAGCAAAACACTGTATCCGATGGAGGCAATCAGGGAGCTCATTTTGAATGCTCTTGCCCATAGGGATTGGACTCGCTCCACTGATATCGAACTGCGTATTTTCTCCAATCGTCTGGAGATCATCAGTCCGGGTGCTTTGCCAGGAACTATGACTATACAGAAAATGAAGGCAGGACAGCGCTATGCCCGGAATCCTCTGATCATGGAAGTGCTGCGAGAGTATAACTATGTGGAAGAGCGCGGTATGGGTATCCGCACTAAAGTAATCCCACAGGTGAAGGCCATCACAGGAAAAGAGCCGGGGTTTACCGCTGATGAGGATTGCCTGATGATCACCATGCATCGCGATGAAACTACAATTGAAGCTGTAAATGAGACTGGAAATGCATCTATAAATGCACCTATAAATGCAGCTATAAATGCACCTATAAAACTGACAGATACACAAAATAAGATAATAAGCAGCATAAGGGATAATCCCTCAGTATCTTACGATATGCTTGCATATACCCTAAGTGTAAACAGAGCCACAGTAATGCGAAATATACAGATCCTGAAGAAGGCTGGGATTATTACTCGCATGGGATCAAAGAAAACAGGTTACTGGCAGGTGAACAATGAATAATTTGAGGATAATATCATGACTATAAAAGCTTGGCGAGACATCGCAATTCCGCATCAGGACGTGCTGAGAGGCACTTTCAAACAATCAGAATTTGCCGCAGACCTTTCACGAGTGCATACCGGAGATGCCAGTGAAGAATATCAAAACCCGCTTATGTTCTTTCAAAGAACCTTTATCACAGAAGGAATGAGCTTACTCTTGGATTCTGTCATCCAGCGCCTTAGCGGGAGTGGCGGTGACCCGGTCATCCAATTGCAGACAGCTTTTGGGGGCGGTAAAACGCATACCATGCTGGCTGTGTATCATCTTGCCAAAGGTGATACGCCGCTGTCAGAATTACAGGGAATTCCGCCTATTATCGATAGAGCTGGCATCACAAATTTGCCAAAAGCCAGGGTAGTGGTGATAGATGGCAATCAACTCTCACCCGGCAGTCCAAGATCAAGAAATGGCATTACTATCAATACTCTCTGGGGCGAGCTTGCCTGGCAATTGGCTGCTGCAAATGGCTATGAACAAGTCAAACAAGCAGATCTTAGCGGAACTTCTCCCGGTAAAGAAGACCTGACCGGGCTGCTCCGGCAATATGCACCCTGTGTGATCCTGATAGATGAATTGGTGGCTTATATCCGCCAATTTGAGCCCGGCAAGAGCTATACGGGTGGCAGCTATGATTCTAATATCTCGTTTATCCAAGCTTTGACCGAAGCTTTGAAGGCTGTGCCAAATGCTTTGATGCTGGTTTCTTTGCCAGATTCCGATCGGGAAGCGGGAAGCCATAATGGAGTAAATGTGCTTAGAACTCTGGAGCATTTTTTTGGGCGCATCCAAGCCTTGTGGAAGCCTGTCGCTACCGAAGAAGCTTTTGAGATAGTCCGGCGCAGGCTGTTTACCAATATTACAGACCAGGCTGCCATGGAAGAGACCTGCCGAAGCTTTGCCGACTATTATATCGCCAATAAGCACGACTTTCCCAATGAGACCCAGGAAGCGCATTATTATGAACGCTTGAAACAGGCCTATCCCATCCATCCGGAGATCTTTGACCGTCTTTATGAAGATTGGTCATCTTTGGACAACTTCCAGAGGACCCGCGGGGTCTTGAAGCTAATGGCCAAGGTCATTCACAAGCTCTGGATAGACGATAACAAAGACCCGCTGATCATGCCCGGCAATCTGCCTTTGTATGATGCTGATGTGCGTAATGAAATGATATATTATCTCCCCCAGGGCTGGGACCCTGTCCTGGAAAGGGACATCGATGGTTCTCGCTCTGAAACTGCCCAGATCGAGAAGAATGAAGCCAGGTTTGGTCAATTGCAGGCTTGCAAGAAGCTGGCCCGCACCATCTTCTTTGGCTCTGCTCCCCATGCTGCGGCTCTGAATGCGGCCCGAACTTCACGGGGAATAGAATACAATAGAATCCTGCTGGGCAGTGTTCGCCCGGATCAGGTGCTGGGGATCTTCAAAGATGCCATGAATAGATTGGTGGATAAGCTGCACTACTTAAGCAATGCCGATAACAAGCTGTTTTGGTTCGATACACGCCCCAATCTCAGACGCGAGATGGAAGAGCGCAAACGCCGTTTTAAAGATAAAGACGATGTAGTGCCGGTGATCAAAGATCAGCTTCAGCGTTTGCTGTCCAATGGCTGTTTCGACGGCATCCACATTTTCACGCGTTCTGATGACATTCCGGATGATTACTCGCTGCGCCTCGTTATCTTGCCACCAGATGCCTATTATCTGCGTTCGGGAAGCAGCTTTGCAATTGGCGGCACTCCGAATAGTGCTGGAGCTAAGAAGATACTCACCAGCAGGGGCGAACAGCCGAGGCTAAAACAGAATCGTTTAATCTTTCTGGCTGCCGATGGCGATGTGATAGGCAGATTGAAAGATCATGTGCTTACTCTGCTGGCTTGGGATTCCATTCTCAAAGATATTCAAACCCTGAAGCTCAATCTCGATTCATATCAGATCAGACAGGCAAAGACCGGCTTTGAAGATGCAAAGAAGTCCTTAGACCGCATCGTAAAAGAAGGCTATAAATGGTTATTAGTACCCGGGCAGGATAAGGTGCCGGGAGATAAATTTGAGCCTTTTGCCATCAATCCGAGTGTGCCCAACCTTGTGGAAGAGATTGAGCGGATTCTCATAGAAAACGAGCATCTCATTACCGTGTGGGCACCGATTCATTTGCATAACCTGCTCAAGCGATGGTTCTGGAAAGAGGATCTGAAAGAACACAGAGCAAAGGAGATCTGGCATAGCACTTGCTGCTATCTGTATCTACCCAGACTCCAGAATGAAAACACCTTCTCAAATGCGATCAACGCCGGTGCAGAGAGCAGAGACTTCTTTGGCTTGGCCTATGGCAGGGAAGGCGATGAGTATATTGGTTTCTCTTATGGGAAGTCTATGACACCTGTCTTTGATAGTTCACTACTGCTGATAGACCCTCTTTGGGCTGCAGAATATCAAGCTAAGAAGACTGTGGTGCTTGATACTCCTGAAGGAACCGGAACAGACGAGATTGGTGATGTGACGGATGGTGGAGCTCGTGGCACTACTCTTCCTGGAGGAGAAGGCGGTGGAGAAATGCAGCCTAAGTCTGAGCGAGCTAAACTACGTTTTTACGGTAGGGTGAATCTAATACCAGCCCGCGCTAAAGCAGATTTTGCCACCATCGTGGATGAGATCGTGCTGCACTTGATAAATAGCCCAACTGTGGATGCCAATATCAAAATCGAAATCGAAGCAGATTGCCTTGAGGGTTTTGATGAAGCGATACAACGCACGATCAAAGAGAACTGTAATACGCTCAAGTTTGATCTGAGTGAGTTTGAATAGGGATGCTACGAAAGTAGTAAATAAATAAAGGAGGCGAAATATGAATAAAATCATAGTAACTCTCCTACAATGGATAGCTGTATAGTGGCTAAGGTCTTAGGTGAAGTATTACCTTGACCGAGAATGGCCACTATTATGGTTAGCCCTGTAGCTGGTCTTCGAATTGTTGCATAGCATATGCAGCTAAACATGCGTGGAGTATCCGAGCGGCTAGCACCGCTCGGATATGAAGCGTTAGCTTTATGGAAAGAACTAATGATGAATAAAGAAACAGATTCTGAAAAACTTATGATTCTGAGGGCATTAGATGTTTTGTGCCCCATCTCTATCATGAGCTACACTAGCTTCTGCGAAACTATGTTAAATGAGAGCAAAACTCCATTTCCCTACATTAGCTTCATAACACTAGATGTAATGCTTAAGATAGTTGCTTTCAGGGACACATCACAACTGATAAGTCTGAGACTTGATGTTAACAATTTGGTATCATTGTACGAAGAAGCGAGAACAACACTTGAAACCGAGGAAATGGGATTCTTTGATCAATATCCAGATCCTGATTCATCTGAAATCGAAGCAATCATTCGCAACGCAATCATCCATCTAACTAACCATCAATTTGTTAAAATCCCAGACCTAAATATTTATGCTAATTGGTTGAGGCTGGATTTTATTCTCAATGTAACCGAACCGAAGTTTAGAGCTGAAATAAAGAGAAGATTCTCCACTTCAATTGACATAAAAACAACTCTGAGCAATTTAATTGGCAAGAGTTGTAGAAACATATATACTGGCATTAAGGATTTGACGGAAAATCTACTATCTATTTACAAAGATACTTCAATCTATTCCAGCTTGAAAGCTTGCACTACAGCAGATGAGTATACAGATGCAGTAATCCAAGTTTTATATGCAATACTCCAACGACGATCATCTTCTGTTACTCTCCTTGATGATGTGTCTAAGTTATTAACCGTTTTCGAATCTCATCATCATCTCGACAAACTGATGAGTCTGTTAGCTCAAAGTATTTATGATCTCAGAGTCAACTACTCTGAACACTATCAAACAGCGCGAACTGATATTCCTGAACTACAAAATTCGAGTTATCGATATGAAAGCCCACTATTAAAGCAACCACTGGTGCAAATCGAAGATCAGAAGATAATTCCAAACTTTTATGATCTATTCACCTGTCTTAGAGAGTTTCCATTCAGATTCAATGAGTACCTTGATTACGAGCTGAATGCCAACACTAGGAATACCATGGGGCTCATATATGAGTTTTATATCGGAGATTTGTTAGAATTCACATTAGAGCCTGAGCGATACATTATTATACCAGAATTTGTTTATCAGCGTAATGGCTCGGAAGTTAAAAGCCCTGACTTCGTTGTTATAGACCGTATTGATCTTCATGTAATTATCATAGAGGTTAAAGGAACAAGAACCTCAAATGTAGTTCGAGATGATCCAGCGTCAATTCGAACACATGAGTATGTGGAACGAGTTAGTAGTGTTCTTAAGAAAACACTAACCAAGATTGATGAGTTATTCTCATGTGTTGGTGACTATTCGAAATACAGAGAAGTAATACATAAGTGCACTTTAGATAAAACAATCATTCTCCATGTGCAGAAAGACTTTGGAGTTCTGATCCCAAGCTTGGTTCACGGAGAATTAACAAAGATTGATCCAGATCTTTCCGATAATTGTTGCTCGTTCAATTACTGTCTTGTCGATATTCCTTACTTTGAGACCATACTTCATAATCACAAGGCTACAGGTAAACCTTTAATTGGCTACCTTAGAGATTATCATAATATCCAAATCGGCAAAACAGAAAAACCTGTCCCCGTAGCAGAGTGGATTCCAATGGAGCACAAATTCCAGGACTTGATCTTTGTTAACTATCTTTACAACTTAGCCAAGAAGGAGGCCTAGGTGATAGAATGGGATTTGCCAAAAGTCGAAAAAGAACTTAAACAAGCATACTGCGAGAACTCAGAACTAAAACTATTATCAATACTCAAGTCTAATACATTTCTATTCTATGAGTTGTTCTCTAGGAAGCAGAGAATTCAACCCATATTCCATGAAATAAGCTTTGGAGCTAGGCTCAGGTGTGACTTTGCTTGGCTAAATGATAATTCTGATGGCCCGGAATGGGTTCTTGTCGAGATCGAGAAACCATGCATTCAGCTATTTACAAAAGTTGAAACGCCTACAGCTGAACTCAATAAAGGTATTGAGCAAGTGCGGTCGTGGCAGAGATATTTTGATGAGAATCCCCATGAACAAAGAAGAATCTTTGGCTTTGTCTCTAGATTCAGATATGTCTTGGTCACAGGGTCAACAGAATCGTGGCAAGAACTATCGGCGTCTAAATGGAGATCTCACTTCAATAAAACCAACCAAATTGAGGTTAGAACATGTGGAGTATTCTATAGAGCTATTGAGAAATATATAAATCGTCCCGACGATTTCTGGAGTTTCAAAGAACATCCAATCACACTCGGAGGTGCCAAGCTGAAGAAATACTGGGAGGATTATCGTTACATGGATTATTGGCGAGCATTATACAATTAATAATCAGGAGAGCGTTTTGGGTTGGACTGCAAGGTAGACAGCTCAATGAATAAATTTATGTAGTACCACTGATCACATACCCCATCCCCTCATATCCCTTTACACGTTTTTTGAACATCCTCGCAAGCATGGGCTCCTCTCTGTCCACATAATCGTAAATCACAACTTCTGTTTTGTTATCATGAGCCCTATGAAGCCTGCCGACATATTGTTGAAGCACACCTTTCCAAGAAACTGGCATGGTTAGAAACAAGGTATCCAGCCTACTGTCGTCAAAGCCCTCGCCGATGTACTTCCCAGTCGCAATAATAACCCTTTCATCTTCCTCCGGTATAGAGTGGAGCCTTTCCATAACCGCTTTTAGCTGTTTCCTACCCATACCACCTCTCAGAGCGATAACATGCTTCGAAAACCCTGCCAATTTAGAAGTAAAGAACTCCACATGAGCAGTTCTTTCCGTTAGAATCAATGGGCTTCTGCCTGCCACAATTGCTGAGATGATATCATCCAGGATCATGTCGTTGCGAATTGGGTCATCCACCAAAGCTTGATAGATTTCAGTGATTTTAACTTCTGCCCTATCCGGAGTTATTACGCTCTTGAAATCTGTGTATCGCACTATTACTTTATGGCTGAATAGTCTAAGTTTAAGCTGGGATTTGGCGTCAACTACATAGCGGATTGGTCCGCACTGCATATACACAATGGGATGCTGACCGTCTCGACGAATCGGAGTTGCCGTCAGCCCATATACATACTTTGCACGAACTGCCTTAAGAACCTGTTCGAAGCTAAAAGCAGAGATATGATGACACTCATCTACGATCACCATGCCGTAGTTCTTCACGAGCTCTTTCACCTTACGTTTATGGTAAAGACTCTGAATGATAGCCACATCAATCTTGCCAGTTCTCTTATCGCGCCCGGCTCCTATCTGTCCCACCTCAGGTTCGTTCAGAAAACACTTTAACCTTTCAATCCACTGTTCCAGCAATTGCCTACGATGCACTACGATCAAGGTATTGGTTTGTCTTTGAGCAATCATCCATATTGCCACCACTGTCTTACCAAAGGCAGTGGTGGCAGATAATATCCCATTATCATGCTGAAGCATCTCATTCCCCGCAACTAACTGCTGGGGACTCAGTTTCCCTAAAAACGAAGCGCTGATCTGCTCCCCTGCATATCTTAGATCATTGTGAACTTGCTCGATATTTAGCGGCATAAGAAGCTTTGTGAGGTCGTCCTGGCAACCCCGGGGGATAGATAGGTGTTTGTCTGTTTCTGCAGATAGATTGATAACTCTTGGGATCTTATATATTGGCATTCTCATTGCCTGAGCTCGATAAAACTCCGGATTCTGAAAGGCTGCAAGCCTGATGATACTGGACATGAGCTTCTGAGGAAGTCCAGCTTTTTCTATATAGATCGTATTGCTCAAGATAATCTGAATCTGTCCCGGTAGATCCTTGTATTCTTCTGGCTGCGCGATGGTTGGCTCCCAAGGCATGGGTTCATCGGTATCAGAAACTGTTCGCTGCGATAATCCCAATGCGCCTTGCCCTGCAAGTATCTCTGTAAGGATTGCATTGACCTTAAACTTACTGATCTTCTCCACTTGCGCCAATAAGTTCCATTGATCTTCGATTCTGTTAAACTGGTGATCGACAAACTCGCTGTTCCCGCTCTCTCTTGCCTTCTTTTGCAAGGGTAAAGCGATCAAATTGCCAAATCCACCCTTAGGCATAGTATCCTGATTGGGGAATAGTCTATCGTACGAATCAAAACCTATTTGGTGTCGAAGCTCCAAAGCCTTGGTAAGTAGTGCAGTTCCCAGCTTACGAGCCTGGATAGCAGATATCTTCTCTTCAAAAAACAACCAGACATGGGCTCCATTCCCAGACCTGGATATCTCTACAAAGGCAGGGATTTGATAAATCTGGCATATCTCGATTAATGCTTTCACATCTTCCTGCCAGCTCTTCTTATCGAAATCTATAGCCAATAACCGGCAGGAATCATCTTCAAACAAGGGGTAGATTCCGATGGTGATCTCTCCGCTGAGGTGCCTATAGATTTGCTTATCATCTAACGGAATGAGTTTCCTGTTAGCACAATTGGCACAGGGTATTTTCTTGTATTTACCGCATACACCGAGTTTCCAGTCATTGGAGCATGCTGGCGAGTAACCTGATTTATTATCTTTCCCAACCCATCTGATCGCAAATAAATCCTCTCTTCCTTGAAACAAACTTCTAAAGAGAAGTACTTTCTCCTCGGGACTGGATGTATTGTTAATTGTTGTAGGCGCAGATAATTTTCTTTCTGTAATTGTTTGTTTATCTTGCTGTGACTTTTGTGAAGTTTCACTTTTATCGGAATTTGATGCTACCGCTTGATTATCACCTACGACCAAGTTCCTCAATCTGGAATTCTCTGCCTCTAATTCACTGATTCGCTTTAACGTACTTTCCAGTTTTACCATAAGGTCATTATACTCGCTATTCATATCATCCTCATGCTGACGATTATTAGAAACTGCGTTCGGATGTCAATCCCAATTTGTTTGTGCTTTTTCGAGCCCTGATAGCAATGTAACGCATACACAGGAATTAGATATGCAGAGTTCAGAGTTCAGTGGTCATGGTCAGTGGCTGGGTTGTTGGTTGATTGGTTGGTGGTGGCTTAGTTGGCTTAGTTGGCTTAGTTGGCTTAATTGGCTTAGTTGGCTTAGTGGCTATAAACTGACACCCAAAGCTGCAAGTTGTGACACAAGGGGAAAGTGGGGATAAGGCTTTATGTGGTGGTGGTTTGCGATGGACTGGTTATGGAAATGTCCAGGCGCCTTTTTGGACGTTTTTGGACTGTTTGGTGACACTATTATTGCAAATTAGCGAGGCGTTTGGACAGGCTTTGGAAAGAGCAGTTGGGAAAACGGAACTTTGAAATTATAAAAACCGCAATTGGAGTGCGATTGTGCCGATCAGGAAAGCTCCGTAATTCCAATCCGAGTCTAAAACAAGAACCGGGTAGTCTATATTAAATGGTTGGAGGATAATCTGTTGCCTGTTGTGGTCGATCTGCACCTTCTTGATGGTAAGACCATCGTCAGTCCTTACAACTGCTATTTTCTCGTCTGCATCTTCCCAGCTCTGATTGCTCTTAATGACCACTATGTCCTGATGCTGGATCACAGGCTCCATGCTTCTGCCATTTACTTGAAAGACAGTGTAATGCTTGGGGTTACCGGGTAGGAATGAGACTGGTAACTGAATCTGACCCATCTGACTCCACTCGTCCTTGATCTCCATGGGAGGTCCGGCAGCTATTTCACCCACTATGGGAAAGGTGATTGATCTAGTGGGATCGAAGTCCTGATTGATGATGGGATGTAGAATTGGCGAGATGATGGTTGGGGTTGAGTTATCTGAATTGGTTTGCATAGTGGATGCCTGATTGGATTGGATGAGTTCCTGGAACTCGTCCTTGGCATACATAGAACCGCTTCCCGTAAAGAGCCAGTGGATATTTATCTGATCTTTGGAGAGTGCTTCCAGGAACTCCGTATCGGGATAACGCTCGTTTAGTTTGTATCTTGATAACGAAGCACGGGAGATGCCATACTTAGTGGCAAACTGGTAATCCTTGAGGCGCAGGGCCTTAATCACCAAGCTAAGGCGTTGTCCGATAGTCGGTTTATTCATCGTGAACTCCATATAGAAACTTTGCTATTGAATATATCCGCATGGCTGCAAGATTAGTTCCAGATGCCATTCTGCTGCAGAGCGGTTTGGAGTCAATACTAAAGATTATAGTGTGACCCAGGTGGATTATAAAGCATTGCCGGAGAATGCGTAAGAAAGCTGGCAAACTCGCAGAAAGGACTTCCCAAGGTTCTGCACTTGTGGTTCTTAGCACCCTACTAAATATATAAGAGAGGTGTAGAATGACTACAAAGAAACAACGCCATGCGGAAGCGCAAAAACGGAAGGTTTTGGGCAATGTCCAAGCGGGTACCCCTGTCCAAGCGGGGGTGGGATTGAGGCTTAACTTATTGATAACTATGATGAGAGGGCAAAATGTCCAAGCGCTTGAGCGCATTTTTGAGGATTCCAGACTGAAATGTCCAAGTGGGTCGCAGTTTTTGAAGGACTTGGACATGGACATGAAAGTCGATTTTATCTGGCTACCCATAGATAGGGTGGCCTTACTGATGAACAAGAACCTGAAGACAATCAGAAGAATGGTCGATGCCGGGAAGCTGACCGCACTCAAGCATCAGATACCTACTAAGAACGGAGCTACGATCAAGACCTTTGTACTGGCAACTGAAGAGATCATCCTTGCAGAGTATGCCTGGTTTAGAGACAGCCTGCGTAAACCGGAGCTGTACTTTGAGGAAGTGATCGAACTGGGAGAGCATAGCTACCCAAGTGTATTTCTGGTCTATTACGAGAATGAAGTAAATGCCAATACTGATTGTACTGAGAAAGACCAAGCTCTGCAAACCGGAGGTTCCGATGTATCCCTATAATGGCAGACCAACCGAGGAGTTCCTCAGGGACTATAACCTCAAGCTGAGGGAATTGCAGGAACTGATCGAAAGCCTAGGGATGAACCTTCAACTCAAACCCGGTGGAAGATGTGTGGTAGTGCCAGCTACAAGTAAGAATACTGAGACAATAGATAAGAGCCACTTGATCAACTACAGTCAGCAGTATAATGCCAACTTGATAGACTCAGAAGATTCCGAGACGACCGAAACTGCCTATGAGACCTACGAGGACTATCTGGACTTCGAACGTAAACTCGCTCTGATCCATGAAGCCAAAGACAGTGATATCGTAGTCGACTTCTCAGCTGAGTTTCTTGATCTTGCTCCTATAATAGAAGAGAAGCTAATGTTCAAGGAAGAAGCTCAACTCTATGGGAGATTCTGCCAGGAGGTAATCCGTATCCTGAATGGTGCTTCCTCCAAGACCATCGCCTGGAAGCAAATCACCAAAGACTATAATAACAGCAAGCTGGTGGCAGAACTGCGCTACAAGAAAGGACCCCGCAAAGAACGAGCGCTGCGGGAGTGGTTACGCAACTACTATGACAACAAGATGGATATGTATGCTCTGCTCCATAAGAGTAAGGGGCAATACAAAGACCGGAAGATCACTTATCAGGAACAACAATATTTGCTTCATCTACTGCTCAATCCCAATCGCATCAAGATCGGTTCTGCCATCGTTAACCTCAAACAGATGAGCAGAAACGGGATTATTGAATCTCAGGCCAATGAACGCACGCTCAGACGCTGGTGCGAGGAATGGGCTGCCAGGCATCCGGCTGAGTGGTATCAGGCCAGAGATGGCAGCAAGTTTGTCTCAGAGAATCTCATCAAGAGCATTATGAGAGATGACAGCACTCTGGAAGTGGGACAGGTCTGGGTGGCTGATGGACATACCCTCTCCTTCGATATTCTCAATCCTCAGACCGGCAGAGCCCAACGCATGACGATGATCATGGTGATGGATTGGGCAAGCCGATATCCTGTGGGAGCATCACTTGCCTTTACCGAAGATAGCCAGCATATCCTGACAGCCTTCCGCAATGGCTTTATCAACTGCGCTCAGATCGCCGATAACAATAGCGGAACGATGGCGGTGCTACCCAAGTATGTCTATCTGGATAATGGCAAGGCCTTCCGAGCCAAGCTCTTTCACGAACGCTGGGAGGAGCATGACCTGAACAAGGAACTGGGTGGTATCTTCCCCCGGCTTAATATCGGAGTGAGGTTCGCCGAGAGCTACAATGCCAAAGCCAAGATCATCGAGAGGTTCTTCAAGACCTTCCAGGAGCAGTTTGAGCGGTTCATAACTACCTTCCGAGGAGCCTCGATTGACGATAAGCCCTCTATCCTCCACAGAAATGAAGTCTGGGCTAAGAAACTCTATACCGGTAAACCACCCACCATTGAAGAGACGATGCAGATGATCGCCTTCTACGTACGCTTCTGTTATGGCGAGACACCGCATACCTCTCTTAATAGACGCACCCCTTATGAGGTATTCAGTGCTGCCAGAATAGCGGAGAGCCGCCAAATCGAGATCTCCAGGCTCAACTTCCTGATGATGGCGATGGAACGCAAGAATATCCGCGCGGAGGGCATCAGGTTGGATAAGAAGGTCTACTGGCACCGGGAACTGGTTAATCATGTGGGACAGCCCTGTATCATCAGGTTCGATTACAGCGATGCCAGGTGGATCGTAGTCTATGACAAGAACGATGTCTTCATCTGCCAGGCAGCACTCCGTAAGGCACAGCATCCCTTCATTGAAGTCTCGATGGACAAGGCAGTATCGCATAAGGAACTGAATAAAGAATACAATGAGATCAAGGGCTTAAGACGAGAGAAAGAACGCAATGCCAAGAAGTGGGTGGTGAACTCACAGAAAGCAGTTGATAAAATCTTGAGCAACTCCACAACCAAGCAAGAGAAGCTTGAGGATCATGGTGCCAGAGCAATCTTCAACAGTCCTCCCATGCTGGAAGCACCACCCAAGGATAGCGATGAGATCATCGAAGAGATGACCAGAAAGGCGATGCTGAGATTGCCGAAACATCCTGATATGCTGAGTCCTGAAGAGCGAGTAAAACTTGAAACCGAGGAGAAAGAGAGACTGGCGAAAGAAGAGATTGAACGGATAATTGATCAGGAGATCAAAGAATCATTCGATAGGATCGGACTCGATTATCAAGGTAGCAACGTTGATACACCGATATCCTGGAAGACTGCCTTCAGCAAGACAGCAAGAGAGTATTATAAATCGACTGATCAAGACTCGAATGGAGATGTAGGAATATTGATTAGTACGGCTTCCGTACCAGAACCAGATGCTACTAAACCAGTAAGAGAACAAACTGATAATAGTGAGCCTATTGAGGATACCAATACCCTCACTCATTCAGAGTTACTAACAGATAACCAACAACAACAAACCGATGTAGATAAGGAGCCAAAACCATTCGCACACCTCTCCAGAGCAGAACTTCTCAAACGAATCGGGATAACCAATTAGGGGTAATCATGAAACAGGGAACACTAGTCAGGACACAGAACGTTATCGCAGCGGATAAATGCATAGAATACCTAGTAAATCGACCCAAACTGGAGATGGTCGGGCTTGGCTTGCTGTATGGCAGACCAGGCTTGGGAAAGACCACTTATGCCAGTCGGATTGCCTTCAGTAAAGGTTATGTCTATCTCAGACTGGAAGCCACTACCACACCCAAAGCCTTTGCCTCCAAGCTGCTCTTAGCTTTATACAAGAGATTTGGCATGGGAGAATACATACCATACGGTACAGCCAATGACCTCTTTATGCTATGCTTAACGACCTTAGAGGATCACAAGGATACGATCATAGTTGTTGATGAAATAGACTACGCCTTCCGGCATCCCCAGCTCTTGGGTGCAATCAGGGATATAGTGGATGTGACCACAGCGATTGTCATCCTGGTCGGGATGCAGAATGCCAAGGACAAGCTCAACCAGATCAACGAGTATTACTTCGACAGATGCAACTTCTTCTATGAGTTCCAAGACCTGCCCAAGAGGGACGTAGCCCAGTTATGTATTGAGATCCTGGAAATCAAGTTCCATCCAGACATTGTCGACTATGTCCACTTCCACTCCTGTGGCAATGTCCGAAAAGCCATGAAACTTATCCGCTCAGTGGAAGAGATAGGTAGATACAAGAATCTTGAAGTAATATCCCAAGCAGATCTGGATGATTGAGGCAATCATGACGGACAAAGAACTCATCCTCAACTTCATCAGTCAGTATGATCGCCCGTTCAATGCAGAACTCATAGCCAAACTGACCAGTGTAAGCATAGAAACAACAGAAAATCTACTGCCTGAACTGCTCCAAAGCCAAGCAATCAAACAGATAGAAGATGATCCTCCGATCTACGTTAGAGCCAACCGCTACCAAGCTAGGATTGGTTATCAGCACTACAAGGGCTGGACTTTCAGCATCGCAGATGCCCATAAGCTATTAGACATCCTGGAACAAGGCAGATACAAGTCCATCCGAGAGATTGCTCAAGACATAGGAAAATCAAGGCAATGGGTCTATATCTATCTGGAGGCTCTGGCATCGATAGAAGTTATTGATCTCAGGCAGCACATATACGTGGTCATATCCCGCCAAAACGTGCCCAAAATCGGTAGGAAAGTCCAGAAAGGTATACTGGGTCAACTCAGGAGGCTGAATAGAGCTGGGTGCCATAGGTTGCTTGAATAGATCATTTTTTGGGGATGAATGAGAAATCCTACAGACCTAAGTCTTGGTAGTGTTATTGGAATCATTCTCTTTTGATTCACCAATCATACTGTCTCTAAGGTCAGCAAAATGCGTGTCTACAAACTTGATCGTATTCTCCTCATCTAAACGAATCGGGATTTCGTGACACTCACTATTTAAGAGTGAATCACGAATGCTGTTCAATTGCGATGTATCGGTTTTAACATATTCCTTGTATTTTGCTGAACACAATGGACATAAAGCTAGATAATGTGAGTTATGCTCTTTACTCAAAAACTCCTTCGTGAATATCTCAACTTTCTCCATATAATACTCTTCGTTCCTTTTCTTAAAAGGCATAACATCTTTACAAATCTGGCAGATCAATTGTCCAACCTCATTACTATAGGACAATCGAAGATAACTCTCAACATCCGAGAGGTCACCAGATACTCTTGCGCTTCTTGTGCGTTGCTCGTATTTTTTTTGCTGAGCATCAGCCATTCCCTCATCTATTTTTTGAGATCTACGAACAGGGTCTAGAGATTCTTTTTTGGGGAAAACGGGTTTGTGTGTCCCAGCTAGCCAGCGTGTAAATCCCTGCGGGTCTCTTTTTTTTGCTTCAGCTAACTCCATAGCTTCGGATGACGAACTGAATCCCATACGTTTAGCTGCCAACTCATTCTGTTGAACTTCCGAATTGTTTTTCATTTCTTCTTGGTATCTGATATCTTCTCGGAGTTTAACATTGCTTCCGAATGATGTTTTTTTAAGCCAATACCATCCGTTATCAAATGTAAACCCATCAGGTAGCTGCTTAGAATCAGCATCCTGGGGTGTAACGAAAGTACAACCACTATTGAGCATTTGTTGTGGCACCCATGGATGCTTAGATAAAAGATTTATAAATTCTGAATTACCTACATTATAATAGTATACTCGAGCCTTTTCGCTTCTGTTATAACACGAATAGTTATGCGTCTGCTCACATCTCAATAGAGCAGCCCATATCAACTTTGATACAGGAAACGACATTTGGTCAAGATGGTAGGAAATATGCTCAATTTTGTAGTCTCTGCTCTTATATCCATCTTTTTCTATTATTTCAAGTGATGAAACAGCACCAACTTTCTGAGCAAATTCTCCAATGGATTTTAAAGATACTTTAAGCTCTTTGTATTCATTTGATAGGTTCCAGCATTTTACTTTATCTAACAATGGAGCGTAAAACGCCGACAATCCAGTGTCTAAATATGGGGCATCTAGATAGATTTGTCTAGGTAAGCACCATTTCCCATTCTCGCATTTGAAAATATAAGCCTGTTCGAACATCTTAGCTTGTGATGGTTCTTTTTCTACAAACCGAATAAATCGCTTTATGTCTTTGAGTCTTGGGTTAAACCTTGTATTTTGAACAGCATCTTGTGAGTAATTTATTCTTAACAATGTTTCAATTTGCTCTGTTTCCCCGACTACCCGAACCCCAACTTTTTCTAACAATAGCCTTGCTTTATCCTGTTGTGCTTTATTTGTTCCAGATGAATAGACTCCTCTATTAACCCTAGGCATCTGTTTATCTAGTTCATCTGAGTCATCCGGGAAAAAGCAATTCTTGCCGATTTCGTAATAATCGTCGGTCAAACGGATGATTTTTAGTTTCGAAATCGCTACTATCCTTTCTTGTAATGCGCTATCAGGCGCACTAGCTATAAAGTCAGCCAACATTGCATACAGCTGTTGATGCCACTCATTGGACTTCCCTTTGAGCCAGCAGGATATATGAACAGGCATCTCGGATAATGCTGTTATTAAATCACTTATTTTGTATTCGGTTATCTCCAGCATGGATAGAAAGTCATCTGATCTGCTGTTTCTCAGTGGTGCATTGGCGACCCACATCGGAGCAATATATTCGTCATTTAGCAATACGATCAGATCTTCATCTGTAATCAATGATGAAAGCTGAGCAGTTCCTCTGAAAATCCCAGAAGCTGCAGCATGTCCACACATTTTCATCGGTGTTAAATCTTCGTTTTTAAACGCTTCAACTAATTTACTTAATATTGGTCGATAAAAAGAAGGTAACTCATCCTTGCTGTTGGGTAGAACTGAGAGAAAATCGACAGTTAACAGATGATTGTCACGCAAGAAAAATAGGGATTCAACTACTAAAGTAGCGATCTGATCTCTGAGCGTTTTATTCTCCTCACAGTCTCTAACGCTATCTCGTGCAACAGTCGAGGCGAAAGGCGCATTTATATGGAATTTCAGATTAGAAGTTTCCTTATCTGCAGGGAAATAAATGGAAACCCGACCAGGATCAATTTGCTTTATCTTCCATCGAATGTCATAGTCATTTTTCTCGTTCGCTGGTGTTTTTTCTACTTTGAAAGCTATGGAAATGCGACAAATCTTTTTATTTCTATCTTCAACATCAACTTCAACATCCTTTCTAAACCGATAATAACTTACGGTATTTGTCTCATTGTCGCCTGGCAAAATTGTTTTTATTTGCACTATATTATCGTCATTATCTTCCCTTTCTACATAGCCAGTCCGACCATTCGGCAAACTATACTCGATCCTTTCAATATTTGACAGAAACAGCAAAGTGCTTTCATTTAATGAGTTTAGTAAGTTAGTAACTTCCGCAACAGCGTTGTCCGTTGGTTTATTTGGATTATTAAACGGGATTGTGATTCTTGTTATATCATGGCCAATTGGTTTCGATTCAAGTCCGTCAATGTTTGGGACGACTAAATCATGTATCTGAAAGTGATAATCGCCCGAAATTACTTCAGGGGTCAACGTGTACGAATAGACAGATTTAAACCCGACTCCAAATTTTCCGATGTTAGTCGGATCATCCTTTTTGCAACTTCTTCCTATGCTTGTTATAGATTCTACATCATCTATTGAGAAGAGACGGCTGCCATTATGTTCAAATTCTAAACTGTTATCAAGAAGTCTAAATATTGCCACTGTTGCTTTTGCATCTTCTGCATTTTGTAGTAATTCGAAAACAAAATGAGCACTGTCTGGATACAAATCAGTTAGGAGGTTTTTAATACCTTCTTCAAAACCATTTTCTTGGTTGATCGCAATCCATCTCTTGCGGCGCTCAATAAGATCAAGAATTCTTTGGCTCACCTACAATACCTCCTTAGTTATTCTGAAGATGCCATACATTACAGGAGTGGTTACAATATCTGCCTTTTCCACTGCAATGTCAAGGGCTTGAATGTTCCTGGCGTATGCAGCCTCCAATGATGCCAGTTGCGCCCGATACATACGCAAGATCTTCTCATCAGATACTTGCTCCATTCTATCGGTAATTGATGCCACTACTGCTTGATGACTGGTCTTCAAGCTTTGCTTTTTATACTCGGCAAGCTCTTTGGTTCGATCAATGTGCCTGTGCTTTTCTTCTTTCCAAAGTTCATAATGTCGGGATTCAAGATGATCC
>JAJBBD010000282.1 GCA_020532355.1 Candidatus Cloacimonadota bacterium
TTCTACCAATGAGTATTTTATTGTCGAATACCGTAAAAAAAGCGGTACTTATGAGAATCAATTGCCAGGTTCAGGGTTGCTCATCTACCGCATTAACAGCAGTGTAGGCAATGGCAATGCCAGCGAACCACCAGATGAAGTGTACATCTATCGCCCCAATGGTACTCTGACTCTGACGGGAGATATAGAATCTGCTCATTATAGTTCCCAAACTGGACGCACCGTGATAAATGCAACGACCAATCCCTCGCCCTTTCTCTCTAACAATAATGCGGGAGGATTAAATATTGACCAGATCGGATCAGCAGGTACTACCATAAGTTTTCGCCTGGGTATAATACCATTTCAATCTTCTATAAACGGTACAGTTTCATTGCACCCTACTAATCTGAGTGATTTAGTTCTTACCACAATAAAACTGCGCAATGCCAATACTCATGCTATAATCGACCAAAAGAATCCTAATCCTAACGGCAGCTACTCATTCAATGCTTGTCCTGGAAGCTACTATCTTGAATATGAACTATTCCAACCGAGTCTAAATAAATACTATTATCCTGTGACTTCAGAACCAATATCTATTCTACAAGAAACAGAAGTTATCGAGATACCTTCAGTAACTCTGACCCAGTATAATATCAACTCACCCAAGGTTTCTGTAAATCATTCATACCCATATTTTAAGACTATTGAACAAGCTCTAGACAGAATATTCGGTGCAGTTAATAATGGTTATAATGGCAATTCTGTCACTCTATACTTGTTTCCGGATGAGTATCAGCTTTCTTCATTCAGCTTCAACTACACAAACACTGCTAATGATGCCTTGAACTTGAATATCATTGGGCTGGGATCTGAAGGTGCGTCAATCGAACCATGGGATAATTTCCTATCAGTAACGGCTCACCGAGTTAATACTACCTTCAGTAAGATTAAGTTTGTGAGGGAGTTGAATACTAATGGCAATTACTTCCTGATCTTCAGCCCCAGCACAAGCGCAGAGTATTCATTTAACAACTGCCACTTTGGTAAAGCGGCATACAATAGTCGATACGCTTGTGTATCTTTTGATGGATTATCAGGCTTATCCTTCTATAACTGTGATTTCCGATACCTCAGTAACTTGGATACCAACAACTCCTATATCACCACCGGCAACGGTTCTTTGAAGTTCTTGAACTGCTCAGATATCAATATGAACTCCTCGAACTTTACTAGTAATGAGGCTTTTGGAGGTGGGGCTATGTATCTGGAAGAATGCGAGGATGTGTATATTTCCAGTTGTCAGTTCGAAGCGAATGCTGCTGTTTCCCAGACAGAAACGGGTGGCTCTATTACATGGGGTTACCCAGGTGGAGCAATATTCGTTCAGGACTCATCAGAAATTCACATTCTGAACAATCAATTCTTCCACAATATCACAACTGGAAGTGGAGGTTCAGTTTACCTGCAATTCACGTCACAGTTCAATATATCTGACAACCTGTTCAGAGATAACGTGGTGTATCATGTTGGACTCTCAGGCACACAATCGGACGCTCTGGGCTTTGACAATTGCACATTCACAAGCAATGATATTGTCTCACACAACGTCATCCATAGTGGTTTTGAGCCATATCAGGGTCATCCGGCTGACTTCATCGCCATAGGTAGCTCTTGTACAGGGACACTCAATCTGGCAAATGGATTGTTCATAAAAGGCAGCTATGATTCCAATGAGTATAAAATAGTAGTCATGTCATTCTCACCTGTGAATATGAACTTCACCAATAGCATTTTCCAAACCCGGGATATCGATGCGAGCTTCGACATTTATCCCCCACAATCTGGGACTGTCAGTGTATCACATTCATTGTTTGAAAACGGTTATACAGGACTAACCAGTACAAGTAATATAACCTGCGATGTGAGTGACATGCAGCTTGATGCAAATTACGTCCCCATTTGGAGTCAAACAACTATGTCTCCCTGTATTAATAGTGGAGACCCCAATTCCCTCAAAGATCCCGATGGCACACCTGCTGACATTGGCGCAATTCCGGCAGCAACTCATGCCTTCTGGGATTACACATTTAGAAAATCCAGTGCCGATACACAGCCGAATTTACGTAGCGATATTTGGCATTGGGTTAGTTATCCAGTCATAAACTCCCTAACTCAGGATAGAAGAGTCGCACGATCCTTCTTCAGTGAACTATTAGGAACTCATGATAATGATGGGATTCAATATCCAAATGTACTTCAGAAGATTTGGTGGAAAGAGGATAATTCAGATTACTTCATAGAATGGCTCGATCAAGACTGGTTTAATGCAGATACTCATCATATTTATAGTCCTCAAGGATATAAGATTAAGTTACTTCCTCTTGGAGATCCAATACCAGTTAACTATCCTTCTGTTGTCTTGCACCATAGTGGCTTTCCAACATCTCCCACATCCCCCTTCACTATTCATGGCAGTGACGTTGCAAACGATCAAATCTATGAAAACTGGATCGGATACTTTGATACAGAATGTCAATGGCCTCAGGATGCATTTGCTTCAATCTGGAACGATATAATCTTTATTAAAGCCAAAGACTGGTGTTTGTATCGGTCCAATCGCAACAACAACTTCTCAGCTATTGAAGGTACGATGTTACCTATGAAATGTGGCGATATGGTGGTTATAGCTACGTATAATGACCACAATGAGTTCCGGTGGGAGACTTCCAACCCCGTTGTCCCGATCGAGAAAGAAAAAGCTACATATTTTACCTACGAGGAGAAACCTGATTATACTCCAGTAGAGATAGCTTTATTAGGCATTGACAAAACGGATTTGAAAGAGATAGCCCTGAAACTGAACGGAATATGTAAGGGAGCGGTAGTAGTTAAAAACGATGTAGAACAGTTGTGTGCCTATCTGGATATTAATGAAAAACTAACCGAAGGTACTGTCGAACTGATATTCTACTACGAATCAAAAAGCCAACCTCAGGAGCTGAAATCTATCAATGTCGATAGAACACAGTTATCAAGTAATTCCATTGGTGGTGTCTCGGCTTATCCGGTTTATCACATCGCTGTTACGCCTAATGATCTGACAGATAACTCCGTTCCGGTTCTATCTTTGGAGCAAAACTACCCCAATCCGTTTAACCCTACTACCATCATCAAGTATTCACTTGATGAGCCAGGTGCGGTTTCTCTTGAAATCTACAATATTAAAGGACAGCTTGTAAAGAAGCTGATACAAGGCAATGCTGACAAAGGTACTCACAGTGTAGCATGGGATGGAATTGATCATACCGGACACCCATGCTCCAGTGGAGTATATTTTAGTAAGTTACGAACCAATAGCAAGACTTTGGTTCGTAAAATGTTAATGCTGAAATAGATTGAAGTACAGGGAAGGGAGCATGCTCCCTTCCCTGTACTTGAACATCAATCATGAAAACAAAATTTATAACGCTTTTATTGACCCTTATAGGGCTGGTATCTATCGTGGAAGCCCTCACCCGCACAGTCAATTTAGACGGTACTGGGCAATATACTTCCATACAGTCTGCAATTAATGCATCTTCTTCAGGCGATACCGTTCTCGTCTATCCTGGTAGGTATTTAGAGAACATTGTGATCCAGACAAACAACCTTACTATAACAAGCCAAGAGTATTTTACTAATAATCCTGCTTACATTGATTCCACCGTTATTGATGGAAGACAGTTATCCTTTTGTATTCGGATTTATTCAAATACTCAAGGAATAATAGTCAGAGGTTTTTCAATAACGAATGGGAAAAGCACAGGTGGTGGGGGGGGGGTTAGCTTATCGACAAATTCATCTTCCAGCATAGTAAACTGCTACATATATAGCAATAAGGCAAGATTGGGAGGTGGAGTGTTAGCACTTCAATGTTCTACATCTTTATCTGGTGTAAACATATACGACAATTATGCCTATAACTCTGGTGGAGGGATTTATATCAATGGTTACAATGGAACTGTTAATGTTACTTTTGATCCTGATAACCGTTGTTCGATCTACAACAATACTGCTGGATATGGTCAGGATATTGTTGCACAGGATATCAGTAGCGATCTAAGCATACCTTTGGATATGTTTTCTGTAAACAACATTACATCCTATTATGCTTTATCACGCTCGTCTGGATTTGAATACCAGCTTTTAATTAATCATCTGAGTATACATCATCAGGAAATCAACAGTGACCTATTTGTCTCGCCAGTCGGAGACGATACTAATGATGGGCTAAGTCCAGCCACAGCACTTAAGACAATCAAGACAGCCATTTACAGGATTGCATCGGACAGTTTGAATCCCAAAGCAGTTCATATATTACCGGGTACATATTCCCTTACTTCCAACCAGCAAATATTCCCCATTTCGCTGAAGCAGAATGTCAATGTAGTGGGGGGTGGGATAGACGAGACACACATAATTGGAGAGCAGGACCCGGTTTTTCCTAGTATTCAGTATTATCCTCTGATTGTTTTTACGATCTACTATCAGAATAATGTTAGTTTAGAGGGTATGTCTATCGCTTCAGAGAATTCTACAAATAGTTGTGCCCTATATGGACGTAGAGAAGATGGTGCGAGATTGATAAATCTTAGAATGCACAATTTATCACCCAATGATTATGCTGTTATTCTTTTTTCAATTTTTACTAATAGTTTGTGGAACAATGTTATTATAGAGGATATCATTACAAATAGCAAGGGATTGGTGATTAACAATGGTAGCTTCACCGGGACAATCAGGAATTGCATATTCAGGAATGTTGTCTCAACTATGGTAGATCCTGAAATTTCAGCTTATCCCTTAATCATGCTGACATTAGGTCAGGAATTCAAGTTGGAAAACACGATATTTTCCAATTTAACTATGCAGGATGATGATTCGCAGGCTATTCAATTTGGTGGCATGTACAACCCACCTATCCAACCACAATACACCATTCAGAATTGTTTGTTTTCGAATATCAACTGCATGGAGCGGGGCGTTATTTTATATGGAGAAGACTATCCTTTAATAAACATCGCCAACTGCACCTTTGCAGGGCAGAACGGGAATGGCGAAGCTCTGATGGTCAACGGGATAGTCAATATCTCGAACTGTATATTCTATAACAACAGATCCAAGGAGATCGCTATCAACCCCATGGATGGGTCGGGTATAGCAACAACTCTAACTCTTAACAATAACCTGATCCGGAATGGGTTCAATGACATCTGGCAGGCACCAGGGAATATCATCAATTACAATGATAATAATATTTCAGGCAATCCCCTCTTTTTGAGTGGAGACGATATCAATAACCCATTTTACTATAGTTTGTCTGAGTATTCTCCCTGTATCAACACTGGAACAGCGGATACCACCGGATTGAACCTTTTACCTTATGATCTCGCAGGTAACCAGCGCGTCTGGGATGGCTGTATCGACATGGGCTGTTTTGAGTTTGGAGCTCCACCTGTAGCTAATGATGATCCGACAACTCCGGCTTTGCAGAATGGGCTTTTATCTGCTTATCCCAATCCCTTTACAGCTTTCACTAATCTTAAGGTTGTTTTACCCTCAAATCAGGATAACTCTCAACTAAGAGTAACAACCGCAAGCATCGATATCTATAATATAAAGGGGCAGAAATTGCAGAACATCTCGCTTGATCCAAATAAGGCAGGTGAGCAATTCACCTCTTGGGATGGCAGAGATGCCAGTGGTAGGCAGTGTTCAAGTGGTATATACTTTCTCAACTTGTCGGTTAATGGTAAACGATGCTTAAGTAAGAAAGTTACACTTTTCAGATGACCATCATGATGTAATTACCAATCATATAGATACAATAGTCGTCGTCCTGCACTTCCAATGAAAGGGTGGGAACGGGGTATGCGCACCCGATACGCCTACAGGGTTCATCTCTGAGTCGTATTCTATCTGATCGTCTTTGACCCATGGTGCTAGGCTTTGAGGTAGTGTCTCAAAGGTTGGCGTAAATTGAGGTAGTGCAATTGAGCAAACTGAAGAAAAAGGTTGAGCCAAATCAAACTCACTGTTTTGATGGTTAAACTAAAAAACAAGGAGAAGATCATGACTCAACCAAAGAGAAAGAAAATTGAAGGTGAAGAATTCGTCAAGTTATTTCAA
>JAJBBD010000283.1 GCA_020532355.1 Candidatus Cloacimonadota bacterium
ACAATAGTAAACGGAGATTTCCTGATGTGGGGTGGCGAGCTGTTATTGGGCATAGACGAAGCTGAGCTGCGCACCGAAAGCCGCCAACTTGCCAAGTTACTTTGGGAACGATTTTAATAGACAGATAAGGAAGGAGAACATGTATAAAGAGATTTTTGAAAAAGCAAAGGCTTATGAACAGGTTACCACTCGCTTCTTAATGGATATGGTGCGTATACCTGCATTTTCCACAAAAGAAAAGGAAGTAATAGATTGCATCAAAAAAGAGATGGAATCTGCGGGCTTTGATGAAGTATTTGTGGATCCTTTAGGTAATGTAATTGGCCGTATTGGTAACGGCCCCAAAGTTATTGCCTTCGATGCTCATATCGATACTGTATACCCCGGCGACCGTTCGCTATGGGATTTTGATCCTTTCGATGCCCACATAAAAGATGGCAAAGTTTGGGGCAGGGGTACCGTAGATCAAGAAGGTGGAATGGCAAGCATGGTAACCGCCGGTCGCATCATTAAGGATCTGGGATTGCAAGAAGGATTTACCATATTCTTTACTGGAACAGTGATGGAAGAGGATTGTGATGGGCTTTGCTGGCAATACATCATCAAAGAAGATAAAATCACACCGGAGATGGTAGTTATTACCGAACCTACCAATATGAATATATATCGTGGACATCGTGGTAGAATGGAAATGCAGGTTCACGTGAAAGGGCTTTCATGTCATGGAAGTGCGCCAGAGCGTGGCGATAACGCCATTTATAAGATATCTCGAATTGCTTTGGAAATTGAAAAGCTACATGAACGCTTGCATTATGATGAGTTTCTGGGGAAAGGCTCTGTAACGGTAACCGAAGTATATTTTACAGGACCTTCACAATGCGCTGTTCCCGATAGTGCACGCATTCATTTGGATCGACGCCTAACTTGGGGTGAAACCAAAGACAGTGCGGTAGCGGAAGTTCAGGAAGCTTGCCGTTTAGCAGGACATCCGGATGCCAGGATTGAAGTACTAATGTATGAAGAAGCTGCATATACAGGTTTGGTGTATCCTACCGAGAAATACTTCCCTACGTGGGTAACTCCAGTAGATTCAGTTTGGGTGAAAGCCGCCGAAGCAGCCTATGAAAACACTCTATCCCGCAAACCAAAAGTAGATAAATGGACTTTCTCTACCAATGGAGTGGCAATAGCGGGGATGCATAAGATCCCTTGTATCGGTTTGGGACCCGGAAACGAAGTGTATGCCCATGCTCCCAATGAGGCAACACCCATCGAACACCTAACAGAAGCGGCTGCATTTTATGCTGCCCTAATCCATCAATTGGGAAAATGACCTACTTTTCAAAATATATCTGCACAGAATGTAATGCAGAATATCTTCCGGATAAACTGATCTATCTGTGTCCAAAATGCAGTGCAGAGTATCATGTTGGCATGCCTTTGCGCGGCATTCTGGAATGCAGCTATGAATATGATGCTATTGCCCGTGCTTGGGATGAGTTTAATATTGCTTTTCCAGATGCACACGAATGTAAGCGGATGGAAGAATTATGCCAACTATTTAGCCCACTGGAAAAAGAATACTATCCCAATTTACCTGTTGGTAAAACCCCTTTGGTATGTACGCAAAGCCTTTCGGGAGAGTTGCTGTATCTTAAATTTGATGGCTCAAATCCATCCGGTTCTTACAAAGATAGGGCTTCACACTTAGTAGTAGCAGAAGCAAAAAGATTGGGAATTCGAGAGATCGTGACTGCTTCCACTGGCAATGCGGCATCTTCTTTGGCGGCAATTAGTGCCGCTGCGGGGATTAAGGCTGTGATCTTTGCCCCATCTTCGGCACCTATGGCAAAGCTTGTTCAGATAAAAGTTCATGGTGCCGATCTGCATTTGGTAGATGGCACTTACGACGATGCGTTTGCGGCAGCTATGGAGTATTCTCAAGAGCATGAATGCTTAAACCGAAATACCGCATATCATCCATTTACAATTGAGGGAAAGAAAACTGCTGGTATGGAATTGTTTGTTCAAATGCCTGCCATGCCGGATTACGTGTTTGTGCCTACAGGAGATGGTGTTATTCTATCTGGATTGGCAAAATCGTTTAAGGATCTTAAACTGGCAGGTCTTATCGAAAAATTGCCGGCTTTGGTTGCAGCACAAGCAGAAAGCTCCGATGCCATAACCTCATATTGGGAAAACGGAAATTATGAGGATGCCCGCCAACCAGCAACAATTGCAGATTCTATATCTGTAAAAACACCATCAGCAGCGCATTTGGCTGTAAGAGCAATAAAAGAATCTGAAGGTTTTGGTATTCGAGTAAGTGATGCAGAAATATTGGCTGCACAAAAGATGCTTGCCGAGCGTAGCGGCATTTTCTGCGAGCCTTCTTCAGCCGCTACTTTGGCAGCTTATTTCAGTTGTAGAGAATTGGGCAAAATTCAAGATAAGGCAAACGTAGTATTGATGCTTACCGGTCATGGACTCAAGGATATACAGGCGGTGAAATTTGCCGAATGAGTTCGTGTATCACGACTTCCATGTTCATGTGGGCGAGCGCATCGGCGGTTATCGCCTGAGAGATAGCTTTGCCGATCTGAATAAATTGCGCATGAGTGATTGCCGCAAACAAGCTGTGCTTGGGTCTATCGGAGTATTTGTAACCGAAGAAGAGAACTCATGCCTCAAAGATAAATTTATAAACATGCAAGAAACTGCCAAACGCGAATTTGAAGGAGATGTATTCTGGCATTTAAGCCCCGTGCATAGCAAAGTGGAAGATACTATTCCGCTATTGGGAGCAAAGACAGATCTTAAACTTTACAGCACCTATCGCAATGCTGGCTTGTACAGTTCTTACCAGCAGATAGAGCTGTGGATGCAAGCTCTTGAAAACTCAAGAACAAGAATATTGATCCACTGCGAGGATGACGATACCATTCAAGAATACTCAAAACGTTACCCATTCACTCATCCTCACGATCATTGCCTTCGCAGGCCAGAACTGGCAGAGATACGAGCAGTGGAAAAAGTATTAGACCTGGCTGTTAAACACCGTCATCCAGTTCATATAGTGCATGTATCCTCATCACGGGCAGCACTGCTTATCAAGGAAGCTAAACTTAATTTTGCAGAGATAACCTGTGAAACAGCGCCTCACTATCTGCTGTATAATGAAAGCAAATTTATGGAAAAGAATGCACATCGGTGGATCTGTACGCCTCCCTTCAGAAGTGAAGCATCACGCGGGATGCTGGTGGAGCTTGTGCAAGATCAGGTGTTCGACATTTTAGCAAGCGACCATTGTGCCTTTACTGTAGCCGATAAAGACCGCTATCAAGATATCTTGGAAAAAGTACCTTGCGGCATTGCCGGCATAGAATACCTATTTTCCTCGATGCATAAAGCTTTGGTAGATACTGGAAAGATTGGCTGCGATATGCTTGACCAACTAACCCGTATAAATCCCGCAAAACTGATGAATCTAACATATTAAACAGGAAGTACTATGACTAAAGCATTTCGTAACGATGCCTATGCCAAAGTTACCGGTAAAGCTAAGTATACGGATGATTATACCATGCAGGGAATGTTGCATGCCGTACCGCTTCATGCGCCGGTGGCAAGTGCAGTGATCAAAAAAATCAATGTAGATAAAGCATGTGCGATGCCAGGAGTGGTGAAAATTATTACCGCTGCCGATATTCCGGGCAGTATCAAGTTTGGGCAAATTATCAAAGACTATCCCACCTTGGTGCATAAGAGAATCCGCACTACTGGCGATGTTGTGGCATTGGTGGTAGCAAATTCCCGTAACCAAGCTCAAGCAGCAGTTCAAGCAATAGAATTGGAGCTGGAAAACTTGTCTCCCTTGTATGATCCAGAAGAAGCATTGCTAGCCAAAGCTAATCTTATCAATCCTGAGTATGGAAGCAATTTATGCAATTACCATCGGGTAAGAACCGGAGATATTCGACAGGGGGAACAAGAAGCTGATATTGTACTTGAACAAGAGTTCAATACATCTCGCATTGAACATGCGTACATGGAGCCGGAAGCTTCGCTGTGCCATATGCGTCCTGATGGAGTGATGGAAGTGATTGGCAGCATGCAACACCCTTTTAGCACCAGACGCTTTGTAGCCTCCACTTTGGGCTTTGAGCTCAAAGATGTAGAGGTAAAAACAGTGCCAATGGGTGGAGGATTTGGAGGTAAAGATGATACCGCTGCCTTAGTTTGTGCTCGCACCGCACTATGCGCCTACCTTACTAAGCACCCGGTAAAACTAACCTACAGTCGTGAAATGAGCATGCGTGAAAGCTATAAACGTCATCCCTATAGAATGCAATACAAAATGGGTCTGAACAAAGACGGCAAGATAGTGTTTGTAAAAGTTCGCATGGTAGCTGATAGTGGGGCTTATTGCAGTGTTACCCCATGGGTTACATGGAGATCTACGGTGCAGTGTTGTGGGTGTTATGAAGTGCCCAATGTGCATTGCGATGTATATGGAGTATATACAAATAATGTTTTTACTGGAGCTTTTCGAGGTTTTGGTTCTCCACAAGTGAATTGGGCAATTGAGCAATTGGTTGAGATGGCTGCCGAAAAACTGGGCCTGGACGAATTGGAGTTTCGCAGAATAAATATGGTGAAACAGGGCTCGACCACTGTAACCAATCAGGTACTCAATACTCATAAAGTCTCGCTTGGCGAAGTGATGGACAAAGTTCTAAAAGAAATTGACTATAAAAATAAGCGTAAACATTGCAGCTACGGAGATACCAAGCAGGACACATGGTATGGTATAGGCTTTGCTATCTCTTATCGGGGTATGAGTTTAGGTGCTGAGGGAGTAGATTTTAACAGCGCCATAATAAACGTTCAACCAGATGGCAGCGTACTCTTAGAGACGGGAGTGCATGAAAACGGTCAAGGTGCAGAAAGCGTAATGATGCTGATTGCTGCGGAAGAATTAGGTTTGCCCATATCCCGCATTCGTTACCGCATGCCCTCGACCTCAAATATACCCGATGGAGGGACTACCGTTGCCTCGCGAGGGACGCTTTTGGGCGGTGGGGCAACAACCAATGCAGCTCGCATTCTTAAAGACATCATATCGGAGACGCTTAAAACTTACATGCAGCGCAATGCAGCAAGCTTTGAGAAGGAAAGTATTCTGGATGATGAAGGGCAAGTGATATGCACTTGGAATGAAGCCATAGGTCTTTGTTACAGTAAACAGATATATCCTTATGCGTTTGGAGTGTTTCAAGCCCCTAGGGTAAGTTGGGATGAAGAAACTGGACACGGCGATGCGTACTTTACTTGGGTATATGGCTGTCAGGCTGTAGAACTTGAAGTAGAGCCCAAGACAGGTAAAGTAACGCTTTTAAATATAGTGGCGGCTCATGATGTAGGCAAGGCAATCAATCGCGAGATGGTTAAGGGTCAGTTCTACGGCGGTATGGCAACAGGTGCCGGATATGGACTATTTGAAGAAGTCCCGCTAAAAGATGGTGCTGTAATTCCCACAAATTTCCATCAATACCGCATTATGCGTGCCACAGATCTACCAGAAATGACGGCTATAATAGTAGAGAATCCGGATCCTACCTCTCCTTCGAAAGCCAAGGGAATCGGCGAGCCTACATTGGAGATCACTGCTCCCGCAATTGCCAACGCCATCTATCGAGCTACCGGAAAGCGCTATACAGATCAGCCTATAAAGATGAGGAAACAATGATTACTGTAAACGGAATTAACTATGAGATTGGCAATGAACTAAAAGACAAGAAGCTCTCGGAATGGTTGCGAGAGGACCTTATGTTAACTGGAACCAAGATTGGCTGCAATATTGGCGTATGTGGATCTTGCACAGTATTGGTGAATAGTGAAGCAAAGCGAAGTTGTAAGCTCACTCTCAAAGATGTTGAAGGCAGCAAGGTTGTTACCATAGAGGGCATTGCTTTAGAAGATGGAAGTTTGCACCCTCTACAACAGGCTTTTATGGATGCAGGTGCCATCCAGTGTGGTTTTTGCACTCCTGGCATGGTACTCTCGGCACTGGCTTTATTGCTTAAGAACCACCATCCTTCTAGGGAAGAGATACGTCAAGCACTTAAGGGCAATTTGTGTCGTTGCACCGGATATCAGCAAATAGTAGATGCAGTGGAACTTGCGGCAAAGCAGATGTATCCGACCCCAAAGCACTAAATATTACAATACTTAAATATAGAGGTTAATATAATGCAAGAAATAACAAAAAGACTCCAAGAGTTGGAAAATATCAGTTCCAGTTTGCATGGAAAGGATTTCCTTCTTACATGGGAAAACAGTGTAGACAACTTGAAAGCTGTAATGCTGGTTGCCGAGATTTTACAGTTGTTGCATAAAGCGAAGAAGCCATGGAAAATCTTTGACTACGGCTTAGCTATATCGATTTTTAGAGATAATAGTACTCGAACCCGCTTCAGCTTTGCTTCTGCGGTAAATGGTTTGGGGCTTGCTCTTTCAGAACTGGACGAGGTTAAATCTCAAATAGCTCATGGCGAAACTGTGCGTGAGACTGCAAACATGATTTCTTTCTTAACGGAAGTGATTGGCATAAGAGACGATATGTATCCAGGGGAAGGGCATACATACATGAAAGAAGTTTCCGATGCAGTAAGTGAAGGCTTTAATAATGGAGTTTTAGCACAACGCCCGGCACTGGTGAATTTGCAATGCGACTTAGATCACCCCACACAGAGCTTATCAGACTTATTAAAGCTAAAGGATTATTTTGGCGGATGGGAAGCTTTGAAGGGCAAGAAAATTGCTATGAGTTGGGCATATTCCCCTTCTTACGGCAAGCCTCTATCGGTTCCACAAGGAGTGATTAACCTGATGACCCGTTTTGGGATGGATGTGGTTTTAGCTCATCCCGAGGGCTATGACCTTTTACCGGAAACCTTAGATAGTGCTGCTTCTTTTGCCAAAGAGAGCGGAGGCAGTTTTACCCACGTACACGATATGGCTCAAGCTTTTAGGGATGCCGATGTTGTATACCCCAAATCTTGGGCGCCAATGGCAGTAATGCAGAAGCGCACTGAATTGCTAAAACAATCCGATAAACAGGGACTTAAGGATTTGGAACAGCATTGTTTAGCGGAAAACAAGCGTCACATGGATTGGGAATGCACCGAAGCCATGATGAAACTAACTAAAAACGGTAATGCTCTGTACGAGCACTGTTTGCCGGCAGATATTAGTGACGTAAGCTGTACACATGGTGAAGTGGCAAAAAGCGTATTTGAACGTTACCGCCTGCACACATATCAGGAAGCGGGTTACAAGCCTTTTGTTATTGCATCCATGATCTTCAACAGCAAAATCAAAGATGTGGCAGGCAAGCTAAAATCCTTTATTTAGCATCACCACGAAAAAATAGAAATAATATAATATTAGGAGAATAAATGCCAAAACTTATTACAAAGATCGACAGAAAAATAGCAGCCAAAAACGCTGCAAGGTGCAAACAAAGGGGAATAATTCTTCCCACTATTAAACAACAGATGTACCCTGAAACCATTCCCCAAGAGATTAAGGATAGGTTAAAACCTATTGGCTTGTGGGATATCAACCCCTTAAATTTGTTTCGGATCACTTGGAAAAACAACATAGAAACAGGGCTTTTTGGTGCGCCCAACTTTTTGGAGATTCCTCCTGAAATTTCCGGGGTGAAAGCTAGAATAATAGGACTTGTTGGCAAATATTTTCCCACCGGTGCCCACAAAGTAGGCGCTGCTTATGGTTGTCTTGCCCCAATTCTAGTGAGCGGCTCATTCGATCCTGAAATTCATAAAGCGGTTTGGCCATCTACTGGGAACTACTGTCGTGGAGGGGCCTTTGACTGTGCATTATTAGCTTGTCCTGCTGTAGCAATCCTTCCTGAGGAGATGAGTAAAGAACGTTTTGATTGGTTGCATGAAATTGGGGCTGAGGTATATGCCACTCCCGGATGCGAATCGAATGTAAAAGAGATATTCGATAAGTGCGCAGAATTGCGTCCCGATCCTCAATATGTTATTCTAAATCAATTTGATGAATTTGGCAATTCTTTCTGGCATTACCACTTAACCGGAAATGCCATTGAAGAAGTGTATGATATGATTAAGAGACCCAAAAATCGCTTATCCGGATATGTAAGCGCTACTGGTTCAGCAGGCACAATAGCAGCAGGAGACTATTTAAAACGCATTCATCCTTTGATGAAAACCACTGCTGCAGAAGCTTTTGAATGCCCCACTCTTCTCAATAATGGCTTTGGGGGTCATCGCATTGAGGGAATTGGAGACAAGCATGTTCCATGGATACATAACGTACGTCATACCGATGCCGTTGCTGCCATCAGAGATGAAGATTGTATGAGATTACTGCGCCTCTTTAACGAAGAGGAAGGCAAAAAATCCCTTATTGCACAAGGTGTTAGCGAATCCGTTGTAAACGATCTACCACTTTTGGGTATATCTTCTATTGGCAATCTATTGGCATGCATCAAAATGGCCAAGTATTTTGAGTATAACGAAGATGATGTTATCTTTACCTGCTTTACGGATTCAGCCGAAATGTATGAAAGCAGGATAGCAGAACAGAATGCCGATAAAGGTGCTTATAGTGAGCTTCAAGCCGCTCTGGATTTGGAAGGCTGCATTAGGGCTCAGAGCTATGATAACTTCTTGGAACTCAGCTATCAAGATCAAAAACGCATCCACAACTTGAAATACTACACTTGGGTAGAGCAACAAGGAAAAACCTACGAAGAAATCCTTAAACAGTGGGAACCGGAGTATTGGACCGAAACCTTTGAAGATAACTTAGACGAGCTCGATAAAGCAATTGAGGAATTTAACGCTCTCTAATTTTTGTGCCATCATTCTCGCTTCAGGCAAGGGCAATCGCTTCGGCATGCCCAAGTCTGAAGCGAAGGTGGATGGTTTGCTTTTTTCACAAAGAATAAGCCGCAATCTTTTAGATTCCGGCCTCCACAACATTATCCTTGCCAAGAGCTTGGATACTCCATCCATGTTGGATTCGTTGCGTAAAACACTTAAAAATATGACAGATATTCCTTCCCATCTGATTATCTGGCCGGTTGACCATCCTTTTGTGCAAAGTAACACGGTGCAAATACTGGTGGAATATGCCATGCAAAATCCGGATTGCATTATCAAACCGGAATATCGTGGCAGGCGCGGACATCCAATTATCATACCTTCAGATTTGGATATCCACAATCCCGTATACGAAACATTAAGGGAAGTCTTACGCCACAGCGGTGTGGGAACCATGATCGTGGCTGTAGAAGATCAGGGCATATTACAAAACATAAATACGAAGGACGATCTCGACCGTTTTTTGGAAAGTGGAGAAATACATGGATAAAGATTTTATGGAGCTTATTAGCACGCGCCATAGCATACGTGATTATTGCTCGGATCCAATTCCCAATGCCGCTTTGGACAAAATCTTGGAAGCTGGAAGGTTGGCTCCTTCTGCTCAAAACCGTCAACCTTGGCGATACATTGTAATAAGGGAGTCAAATGAAGTAAAAGCCTTTGTGAAGCATACAGGATTAATTGGGCTTAGTAATTTCTTTGTTAAAAGTGCTCCCTGTGTAATAATCGCCTGTGCTGAAAGCAAGAAAAATTTACGCATCAACAACCAGGACTATTATTTGGTAGATATCGCTATCTCTTTTCAGCAGATGATGTTATGTGCCTGGGAGATGGGTATAGGTTCTTGTTGGATGGCTGCATTTTCGGAGAAAGCTCTGGCAAAATATCTCAACATTCCCAAGTCTTGGCGGATTGTAGCCTTTTCTCCTTTTGGCTACCCCAAAGATGATAAGAGCTTATATAGCAAGACTATATCTGGTGTTGCCGGAAGCAAGAAGCGACAAGCCATTGAGGACATGGTTACTTATTTTTCCAGTCGATAGACTAGCCTTTTTTTACCCTCCGGATCAAGCTAACTTTACGCTATGTTTGTCCAGACATTCTCCTGTGCGTATAGGATTATGTCTGCCTAAAGCATGGGTTTAGCATAGTTTACCCAATGGGGTAAGCATTGGCTAGAGGATATCTCTTTAGATAGGATCAGCTCGTAAGATATTTGGATACAAAAGCCACCCGAGACTGGAACCATTGTTAAGATTTGCATTGACAAAAGAAGTCTTAGATTTTATCATGAAGTTCTAAAGAAATGTGGAGTTTACAATGCCTGCTATTGCCGTTTTGGGCTGCATGTGGGGTGATGAGGCAAAGGCGAAGATTGTTGACTATTTGGGAAGCGATGCCGATTATGTGGTTCGTTTTCAAGGAGGAAGCAATGCCGGACATACTATAGTTGTAAAGGGAAAGAAGTATGTTTTTCATACTGTTCCCTCTGGTATTTTGTATCCACACACTAAATGTGTTATTGGCTCCGGACTTGTTATCGATCCCTTTGCGTTGGTAGCAGAAATTATGGCTTTGGAAGCCGCCGGAATCACTTTTAACCATCGTTTGTTTATAGACGAGCGTACCGGAATTGTATTGCCATTGCACAAACACTTGGATCTAAGTTCTGAAAAACAGCTTAAAAGCGCAAAGATTGGTACTACAGGACGCGGTATAGGCCCTGCTTATGCGGATCTCACTGCCAGAGTAGGAATTCGTTTGATAGATTTGGCTCATCATCGCTATTTAAAAAGAAGAATACAGGAACTGTATCTGTATCACAAGCACCAGGAAGAAGCATCGGAAATTGCGGAACTTATTCGGCAGTTGGAAGAATGTTGGAAATTTTTACGAAAATATAGCTGTCAAACCGGTAACTTATTGCACGAGGCAAATATACAAGGAGCCAAAATCATCTTTGAAGGGGCTCAGGGCAGCATGTTGGACCGTAGTTGGGGTACATATCCCTATGTTACTTCATCCAATACAATAGTAGATGCAGTGGGAATTGGAACCGGTTTTTCGGCACGGTGTCTGGATGAAGTTTTGGGCGTATTCAAGGCTTATGCCACTCGAGTAGGTGAAGGACCATTCCCCACCGAAATAAGCGATGATATTGCACAGAAGATACGCAAACAAGGAAACGAATTTGGAGCAACCACTGGAAGACCAAGACGAATAGGATATTTCGATGCCGTTCTAGCTGCTCACACCATCAAGCTAAATACAATCGATAAGCTTGCCATAACCCTATTAGATGTGTTGTCTGGAATAGAAGAGCTTAAGATCTGCATGGGCTACAAGTTAAAAAACAGAGTGCTAACCGAACCTCCATCACATCCGCTTGATTGGGAAAAGATAGAGCCTATGTATGTTAGCTTAGAAGGGTGGGACCAGAACTTAAATAAAGCTAGGTCGGTGAAATCTTTACCCCAAAACGCAAGAATATACTTGGAAGCGATTGAAGATCTGTTGGAAAAACCCATCAAGATAGTATCGGTGGGGAAAGAACGCAATCAAACCTTTGTTATCAATAAAGGATAGATGAGAGAATCATGAAACAGTGCCTTATTATTTTTATGCTGATTATAGCGGTGGGGATTTTTGCCCAATCGGCAGATACTCTTTGGGTCTTCAATGCACCCCAATTTGCCAATCCGTTTTATGAGACATATTCTAGGAACTATTTAGGGGTTGAAGCAGCAGGAAGAGGCTACACTGGGGCGGCGGTATTGAGTAATGCCCACTCTGCTTTAATTAATCCGGCAGTTATGACGGCAGATTCGGCGAATATTTTTATAGAATTTGGGATAAAGCCTCCTCAGAATGAAGATGAGCTTAAGTTTAATGCCAATTATGTTTCGCCAACACCACTTGGTGTTTTTGGGTTTAGCATGCCGCTAAACTCAAAATGGAATATTGCCGCTATGTACAACAATCCTAAAAGCATTTACTTAGAAGATTTTATAATAGAGATCAATCAAGGAGCTAGTATAGTAGCAATATCGCCTAAATATTACTTGCATCAGTTTAGTGCAGTTGCCAACTATAAGCTTACGGATAAGGTGTCTTTGGGAATGGCATTACACAATCAAATACATTATTTTTACAATCCCATTTTTCTGCGCAGCTATGCCAAAGTGAGCGATACAGTTTATAGAGTTCGCATGCAACCTGGTTTTCTATTTAAACAGGATAAATGGATGGTGGGCGGCTCAGCATTATTGCCGGGTAAGATTGATGTGGATTTGCGATATGGTAAATATGAATATCCTTTGCCATTAGAACTGAATGCGGGCTTAAGTTACACTAGTGGTCAACACCGTTTATCGGGAGATTTTAGCTTTGTAAATGATTCTGCAGTAGATGAAAAGTTTTCAAGCAGGTATGGTGTTCATTTGGGAGCGGAAAAGAGAGTAGAAAACCATATTATACGTGCAGGATATATGTTCAAATCTAATGTATGGGATGGCAGGGTGATGTTAGCAGAAAACACTACTGCCAATGCCGACACCTCAATTTTCTGGTTGGATGTACCCAACAGTTTGGATGTAAAAGACAACAATCAACATTTTCTTACGGCAGGGCTTGGTTACCTTTTTAAACACGGTCAGATTAATGTCTCGCTTTTGCATTGCATTATTGGTGAAAACCGTCAAACTCAAGTCAATATGGGCTTAAGCATAAAATTGAACACTTTTATGAGTAGTAAGCTTCTGGAGGATTGATGAAGCAATCTGGTGTTCAAATAAGGGCAATCGACAAATATGAGCTTCCGTTGTTGGAGGATGCAGTTAATACTTGGTTTTCGGCTCTTAGAGACAACAAATTGCGTCGCAGCAAGAGAGTGTTAATTAAACCCAATCTTCTAGGTGCTTATGCTCCAGAGCAAGCAGTTACTACTCATCCAACGGTTTTGGAAGCTATTATCCGCTATTTTTTGGCACACAAAAAAGAAGTATGGGTAGGAGATAGCCCGGGCGGCGGAGTATCGGTACAGAAAGTATGGCAGGTCTGTGGATTGCAAGATTTGGCAGATCGGTATCCGATCAAATTGGTGAATCTATCAACCGAAAAATATAGAGAGATGAATTACGAGGGAATTCCGGTAAAGATATCTGAAACACTCTTTAAATGTGGAATCGTAATCAATGTGGCAAAGTATAAAACTCATTCATTGATGGCTTTTACCGGAGCGTTGAAAAACCTTTATGGCTTGGTGCCGGGGTTGATAAAAAGTGAATATCATAGAATGCATCCAGATACAAAAAGCTTTGCAGCTCTTCTGATAGCAATCTATGGATTGTGTAGAGCGAAGATAACTTATAACATTCTCGACGGAATTGTGGGAATGGATGGTGCGGGTCCTTCAGCAGGCACAGTTCGACATTTTGGCTTATTGATGGGTTCAGAAAGCATTTCGGCTTTGGATACGGTTGCCTCCCGCATGATGGGTTTTACAGTAAATGACGTACCGTATCTGTGGGCTGCATTACATATGGATGGGATCCTTCCCTCTCAAATTCATGTACCGCACAGTTTTTTACACTACAGGATTCCTAATGCGGATATTCGGGTAGTAAAAATGCGGAAAGAGGGGCTCAAATATGTGCCACGAGGAGTGCGCTATCTTTTTAGAAAAGCATATTACCATTATCCTGTAATCAGTGCTCGTTGCGTTCGCTGTGGAGTTTGTGTACGCTCGTGCCCCGTTAAGGCTATTACCTGGCAAGAGAATGGATTTCCTGCCATCAATAAAGATGTTTGTATCAAGTGTATGTGTTGCCATGAGTTGTGCCCCACTCAAGCAATAGATATTCACAAGTCCTTTTTGGCAGCAAGGTTTGTACGATGAAGAAAAAGGCGGGAGATCTTCCCAAACTGTTTTCTTATGCTTTTACTTTAGCGATAGTACTTTTGCTACTTTGGATTGGTATTTTGGGTCGCAATAGCTTTTGGAATACCTATCAATTGAGGCGCAAGGTAGAAAGCTTGGAAAGTGAAGCTGAACGTTTGAAAGCAGTTAACGATTCTTTGGCAACCGAAAATGCACGGCTAAAAACTGATCCTGAAGCGGCCGAAAAAGCAGCACGAGAGCAATATGGGCTTACTAAACCGGGAGAGAAAGTGTTTCGTTTTGTACCTGCAAAAGAGGATGATTGATGGCTCAGACATACAACATCACAAAAATGAGCGAGATAAATCCTAAAGCAATAGCTGAAATCAAGAAATTAGCAACCAATCTATTTGTTAAAAATGCTCTCAATCGGGACGAACAGATAGAAGAAATTACGTTGCTAGTATCCCAACATCTAAACATGATACCAGATTCCCGACGCTTTGAGGCAATAATCGCAGTATTTTTTGATGCTGTCTTCAAGGTGCTTCAGAGAAAAAAGAAACACAGAGATGGAGAGCTGTATAAGTTCTTTGTGCTAACCAATCATTTGCCAGTGTTAGAAAACTCTGCATTTTTTGCCCAGACCTTAGCAGTACTTTCGGCCTACTTTCGTAAGGATGCTTCAACTATAAAACTTTTTGATAGATTGCAGCTTTTGTATTTGTATGTAGAAATAAAACACTTTTCAGCCGCAAATGCTTTGGCACAAGAATTGGAACAGGAGATAGAAGAAAGCAATTTGAGTTTTTATGCTTTGTACTACATTTGCAGATTTCAAATAATGAA
>JAJBBD010000284.1 GCA_020532355.1 Candidatus Cloacimonadota bacterium
AGAGGCTCCAAGACACGATTCAAATCGAAGCGCTCCGTTACAAACTCATGCATCTTGCGATATAGCTTTTCAGGCATATTTCCTTCTCCTGAATCCTTAGTTTACAGCACAACTGTAAAAAGAGTTGACATACTGTCAAGTAAAAATATTGGGAAGGGGGTAAAGGGTGAAATGATATGGTTTAATTAACGGGGCAAGGCCGGCTGTTTCCTCTGTAGAGGAGGAAGGTATAAAGTGACACCCCAAATGTCAAATCGTGACACCCACTTGACAAAACAACGGAAATGCCTCAGTTTGTGACACCATTTTGTCAAATCATCGTAATCAAGAGCTAATCAGAAGTGACAGCTTTTTGTCAAATCATGACTCATATTTGTCAGGTTGTGACACTGATTTGTCAAACACAAATTGACATCGGTGCTTTTTCATTTCTTGCCTAGTCGAGTTGATCGTAAAATCAACCGAAGTACTTGCAAAACACCCACGCTACAGGCGGAACCACCCTTTCACTATCGATTAGACTGCTGTCTTGTCGGGGCTTTATCTCTCTCGTGTTGGGGCTTGTAACGCCAAAAGTTTAGGTGGTTTATAGGATTCCATGTTACCAATCCTGAAGCGCTGTTTAGGGAAATGCCCATTTTACGCTGAGAAGCCTGTCTTTTTATCTCCCAAACTAAAGGGATGCGTACTCGATCATTTCTTGATAGTTCTACAGAGTGAGTTTCTTCCCCGATACTATCGAAAATCGTTGTTTGGATAGTGTTTGCTTCTTTCCAGTGTGCTAATTTATCGAAACATTTGAATGAGTATGATGCAGTACCAGCAAAAAAATCCGCTAGCTGTATGAAAGGCTCTTGGTGCGAATGATACGGGACAATCTCCTTATTTATGTATCTGTTAATGAATGAGAAATGAAACGGGTTTGTATCAAATGGGATAGTCTGAACATCCCAACTGTGATCATCAAGGTATTCCTTTATGGTCTTCCATGATATACAATCGTGCTCATCTGGACATAGCGTCCATGTAGCATCATTTGGCCATCTGTCCCGCATGACGGTTTTCATAAGCCGGAAGTATAAACGTTGTAGATTTTGCTCGTCATCTCTTCCTATAACGCCCTTGTGCCTGCTATCATCAGTATCCCAAGTTAGGACATCAATTCTCATCACATGAAGGTTCTCAAAAACAAAACCAACGACTTGTATGCCAGTATCAATATCAATATTCGTCCACTTCATTTCCCGATGTTTTCCGGTCGATATTTCAGATAATTGTGGACTTAACCTTACATAATCAGAATGTTTTATACTTATCATAGATATTGAACGGAATCGCCCCTTGTTCCAATTTGATTCATCGAAAAATGCTATATGGGAGGTGTCGCATTCGATCATAGTTCGATTGTGTCAGGATAACTCGTTATCTATACCTGAATGAAGTATAGCTTCGATTTCAATGTGAGGCGCTTTAAATGGTAGGGAACTATAATACCCTGTCTCGGCAAAATACTTCATCACTTCTTGGATTTCTCGTTGCATGACTTCAGGTGGGATCTCAGGATTGTATGTCTTTCGATGAAGCTGATACTTAGAAACAAGTGGATTAAGTATATTAATCAACTCCCAATCCTTCAGAACTTCCCACCCTTGGGGATCTTTTGTTAAACCAAAAATCAGAAATCTTATTGATTCTCCTGTGTTAGTGATCCTATCTCTGGCTTTAATTAGATACAAAGGTGTTGAAAGATCATTTTGAGATACGACACATATGCTGTCCTTGATATTCAGTGCCTGTTTGATAGCCTTATCAACCACCACATGCCCCACCCCAAAGATCTTGTCGAGTTTACGCTTAATATCCCCATTCCGTTCAAACACAATATCAGTATATTCCTTTTGAACTCCAATAGCATCCCTCCATTCGTCTGGAGTTTTAAAACTAATTGAGCCATCTTCATTCTCTTTACTTCTTTTCCTGTTAAAGATCAGCATAGCCTCAAAGAAAGGTTTTAGATCCGGTAAGTCTAGCCTTGGAATGTCCAGCTTAGCCTGTTGGTAGTCAAATTTGGCACAGTTACCGAATAGCTGTTTAACGGTATCAATGACATCTTCTCCCCCAAATGTAGCGGTTTTATCATCAAACCACTTGGAGAAATTGTCTTTTGTTGCCGATGCAGTATCAGAAAACAAGTTTGTAAACATACTTTGGGGTGTCATTCCCAAAATGAGACTATATAAATCCTCAGGATCATCCATGAAGCTGCTGAATGCCGTCATGATTGACTGAATCTTCGAGTTCAGCTTGTCCCAAATACGAGCCTCTACGGTGTCTGGATTGCGAAGGGTGATGACTTCGACTTGCTCTTTCTGCCCGTAACGATTCAACCTGCCAACCCGTTGATGAAGTCTCATAGGATTCCACGGCAGATCTATGTGGATCATAGAGTGACAGTTTTCTTGGAGGTCGATCCCTTCTCCAGCAGCTTCAGTCGATACTAAGAACCTGGCCGTCCCCTCATTGAATCTATCAGCAGCCTCGCCTCGAGTAACTCGTACAGTTCGTTTAACTCCATCACCATAATCCAAGTCCTCCAGCATCTCGTCACCATTGATGAATACGACCGAATCCTTTCCATAACGCTTGATCAGCAGGTTGATTACCTTGCTTTGTGTAGCCTTGTATTCAGTAAACAACAACACAGATCTGTCTTTGTACTCATGCTCAAGCACCTCGCCTATCAATTCAATTTTTGTCTCTGATTGAACTCTGTCAGCAGCAGAGATTAGGTGCTTAAGCCATTTCTCCTCGTCTTTTAGTAAGTTGAGTATTGCTTCA
>JAJBBD010000285.1 GCA_020532355.1 Candidatus Cloacimonadota bacterium
AAATATCCTAATAGCTCAGTATATTCTATATTGCCAAAGCTTTCACCTTCTTTTAGGGAAAGCTCGCTTACTGCACAATCTAACTGACTCAAAAAAATCTCGGTGTTATTGGGATCTATTAAAGCTTGCTCGGGATTGTTTTGCCAAAGGTAATCTGGGTGACGGCAGATGTACTGATCTAATGGATTAGAGCCTGCCACCAAAATCGCCAATGCCGGGCGTCCCTTTCTTCCCGCTCTGCCTGCTTCCTGTCTAACGGAAGCGATACTACCGGGGTAGCCGTTGATAAACGCTGCATCCAAACCTCCAATATCGATTCCCAATTCAAGCGCATTGGTGGAAATTATCAGTTTTAGCTTGCCTTCGCGTAAGTTTTTCTCTATTTGTCGCCTATGAGAGGCGAGATAACCGCTGCGGTATGCCGAAATTTCTGCAATAAAGCTTTGTGGCATGTGTAGCAACAATACCTCCACACTGCGTCTGGTAACGCTAAACACTATGCTCTGCAAAGAATATTCCATTGCCAATTTTGCCAAACTGGCTGTTTCCATCAATGAACTGCGCCGTATGCCCAATGTCTCTTCCACTATGGGAGGATTAACTATCATGTAATGGCGCATTCCTTGTTCGGAATAATCTTCAAAGATTTCAAAAACTTCATCGCCAATAAGGTTTTGTGCCAATTCCCGGGCATTGCCCAAAGTGGCAGATGTACAAATGAATATTGGGTTTACGTTGTACACTCTGCAAATTCGCTTTAAGCGTCGCAAAACATTGGCAAAGTGCGAACCCAGTACTCCGCGATAGTAATGCAATTCGTCTATAACCACATATTGCAAGTGCGAGAATAATGAACTCCATAAGCTGTGATGAGGTAATATCCCCATGTGCAACATATCCGGATTGCTTGCCACCACATCTGCTTGGCGGCGGATTTTGGAGCGTAACGAATTTGGTGTATCGCCATCATAAATGGCACTAAATATGCGCCGATTGGTGATACTGGCAAGATTAGTGCAAAGCTGCGCAAGTTTTTTACTCTGATCTTGTGCCAAAGCCTTGGTTGGATAAAGCAACAAAGCCTTGCCCTTTTTGTTTTGGGCTAATTCATTAAGGATGGGCAACCAATATACCAGGCTTTTGCCGCTGGAAACTCCAGTGCTAATCACAACGTTTTTGCCATTTAAAACCATTTTTATAGCATCAACTTGATGCTTATAAAGATAGCGGATGCCTTCTTGAGCCAAAATGCTTTCTATGGCAGGATGCAAAGAACCAGGTAAAGGGGCGTATGATGCTTGCTGAGGCTGTATATTCAAAGTAGAAACAATAGTATCAGAATAACGCTTGGTTTGCCTTAGATATGATATTAACGCTTCCAGAGTACTCATATCAGGGTAATATCACTTGTCTTAAAATAGTGCTTATACCATCTTGCTGTATACGTAGAAAATACACTCCGGCGCTCAACTTTTTACCGGAATATCTATATTCCTTGATTCCGGTTTGACTTAATACTCTTTGTCCACGAATATTATACAGCGTTAGATCAAAGGGCAATTCACTTTTTAACGTAAACCCGCTCCGGCTGGGATTGGGATACAAGGCAAAGGCTGGTGCAAGTGTATCCATGTTTTCCACTCCCGTACCAGTTCCACTTACATTGATATCATCCACATAAAGCATTGCCGCATTAACCGATATACAGTTTAGAGCCAGATATATATCTTCCTGGGCATAGATATCCAGAGAGAACTCATAATATGTCCATTCTGCCGGAACCACCAAAAAGTCTTCGGAGTGAATCTTTGTAAATTGATAGGGCTCGCTTCCGGTGGTGGAAACAAGTACCCGTAACCGCTCCAAACCATAAGCGCCAGTATGGCTTTTTGCCCAAAAACTTAAGCGGGAATCGGAACCGGGATTTAGATTTGGTAATATTAGCCAATCGTTGTTAGGTGCTATAACACTACATTGTGATGCCAGCATTTTAGCCGGTGAATGGGCTTGGATTTGGGTTTGAGGAGGTGTGCATTCGCATGGGGAAAATACCATCCAGGCTTTAGAATCAGTTTCGTTGGGAAAATCGGCAAAATCCATATCCCAAGTATCCGAACCATCCAAATCTAAATTTATAAAACCCGGAATCTGTGTGCTGAACGATTCTAAGGTGTCAAATCTCTCATCTATAATAGTTTGCGCTCCAGATGTGGGAATCTCGATAAAGAATGAATTAGATTCAGGAGAAATTAACCCTCCGGGATACATTGCTTTCACAAAATAGCTGTAAGTCCCTCCCGGTTCTACTAGATTATCTGTATATTCACATTGTGTGTTAGTAGCCAACAATAATCCGTTCCTATACACTCTATAGCTTTCTACAGCAGGGTTTAGTGGTGGATCCCAGTTTAGATGAAGCGCATTGCCAGAATAATATCCGTACAGATTTGAGGGGCTATCATATCCGGCATCGTTGCTAAAGCAAAGCCGTAAATTTGCCAGAGCGGTTAATTGATATATGGTGTCTCCAGGATTTTCCGGATCCGGATTGATAGTAAGACTTTGATAGTTCAACGCCCTTACAGATACAGTCTCACGGCAATAAAAGTCATCATCACTGCTCCCGATTTGACTGCTGTTTTCATCTACTGCTAAAATCAAATTCTGCGTTCCAGAATAGATAAATGGTTCTTGAAGCGGAATACTAAGCCAGCCCGTTCCCGGCAATCCCCCAGAAAACATCTCGATCTCAAGCACCGAATCGAAAACCAAATTTAGCTCTGAGATGGGTATCCAACTTTCCAGCATTTCTTCATTACTTTCACCCAAATATATCTTCCAATCTCGATTGGCGACCAAAAATCCATGATATGCCACATTATATTGAAATCCAATGTGAGTTATTGTGCCATAATGACTTATTTCCGAAGCTAAAAACAACTGCTGGGTATAACTATAACGCGCCGCAGGCTCGATGGGTAGCCGCTTGTGCAATAAAGTGCCATTACCAATGGTAATTGTTTGCGCCGATAAAAAGAAGGCAGAAATAAAAAACATTACAGATATCAATAATTTTATAAAGGCAGGAGTTGTCCTCTGTATGTCCATTTTTGCCATAATAACCATCCATATTGCTTTGATATTTCATCTTTACAGAAATCAAATTTATTGTCTGTAGATTGTCAAGATGTTTTTCGGAAGCTCCATTGAGCTTGACATACAACAACAAAGCCAAAACTATGCAATCATTCGGTTGGACGGAAGGATACTATGAAAATTGGCTCTATAGTTTTTTACGTATTTGAATCTGCAAGATTGCAGAGCGAGATTCTTTGCATACATGCTGCTTTTAACACAAGCATCCCGTGTTGCAGAGCTTTGGGGCTGCCTCGCTTGGGTCGCCAAGCTCCGTTTGGCAGTGGCGACGGATTCGCCAGAAAGAAAAGCCCTTCGGTCTTTGTGGCAAACAGAGCTTGCCACCCCACTTTGCCACAACATCTCCCGCATGTCAACGGAATTTTAATATGCACCAGTTTTGGCACTTTAACATGCACCACTTACCATTCTCA
>JAJBBD010000286.1 GCA_020532355.1 Candidatus Cloacimonadota bacterium
AGTAATGCCCTAATAACATTTCTGTATCCTTTTATCTTAGCTTCTCCCAAGTCTGAGCATAAATACTCTAACAATTTCAAGCGGTCTTCTAAACTACCAAAACTCCACTTGCTGAATTGTTTCGCAATGTACTCAATTGACGCAGTCACTACTGAATCAAGGCCAGGAATATTTTTCTCAGGATTACCCTTAGCGAGATTCATTAAGTAGACAGGCATACATTCGAAAGCTTTAGAAATCAGTCGGCACAACTCCTTTTTGGAATTTGATGCTAACACGCATAACTCTTGGATCTCGTTTATAGAGTAGAATTCTGTCCCTTTATCTAGCTCCTCAAGTTGAAACAGAGGAAGATTACGGTATGCAATATCGAGTTCACCCAATTCACAATTCGCTAGAATATCTATTGCCCAGCCATGACATATTCTCTTGAGTTCCTCGTTGTTACTTGGCATCCATTGCAGAACCTTATTAATCAAAGATGCCGGAAGCTTAGGATTTGTTTCTTGCCAATCCTGATAATCAGACGGTAAAGCTAAGTAATCTGCTAAAACCTCGTTAAGCTGCTTCCAATGACCAGATTTTTCAATATCAAGGACTATGACTTTATCTTTAAAACTATCAAGCAGATTACTAATACTGCTATGATATTTATGAACTAACGTGAAAGGCAATCCTAGAATTAAGGCCTTGATTTTGTTAAAAAACCTGAGATGCCAATAGGGTATGTCTTCAATAGCGCTAATCCGCTCGAAGCTTTCCTTGAGCCAGTATTGAGCAAATTCACGATCATTCGTAAGGTCTTTGATGTCAACACTCCAAAAAGCATCAATTAGATTCTCCCCCCATTCTTGCCGATACTGGTCTAGTAGCATACATCCAGCATTGGGAATTATTAAGTTATAATTCTCACTCATATGCTTCAGATTGGGAAGCTTCGCAACGTGGTTTAAGTAGTCATGGCTTATCTCAAAATAGTCTTCTCGTGGAATCAGTTCCCACTGTAATATCCCCTTCCTAACTCGTGAAACCCATTGCCCTGCATGGCAAAGTTCTCTGAAACAGTCCGGCACTTCTTGTTCTTTAATATTCACTTCAGTGCACACTACTTTGCTGATCTCCTCTAAATCAGCAAAGGAGGTCTCATACACTTTAGAGAAATCATTCAGAGCTTTTGGTATCAATTGCAAAGCATGCCTAAAGAGGTCTTGATTCCATTTGGCTTCTCTTTGTTTTTCAGTCTGTTGATTATCCTTTAGAGCTAGATCAAAATATTGACGGCGTGAGTTAACAAAGAAACAACCATGTAAAAATAGGTTATATTTGGCGTCGATTAAGTCTTTTTTGTCAGAAAGTGGTAGAGTGTTGCTATAATGAAACTTGAATCTATCTTTGGAGTTAGATCCAGTGTTTTTAACCATCAGAATGCCAACATGAGGAGGAAGGATTTTGTGACCCTTAGCCTTAATATCATTATACAAGTCTAAAACATCTTCGGTTAAGTCAATGTCTTGTTTCAAACAGTATTGGACTTTACAAGTTACTGACCCATTTTTCAGAATAACTTCTCCCTGGAGGCCGTCTATGATCCTTTTCTTTTTGAGATAGCAGTTTTCAATCTCTTTTAACCGCGGAATCCGAGGTGCTGAGTGTACAATTTCAGCTTCGATTTGGCTATTGTTTACAAACTTTACCTTATGCAAAGAGTGTAGCATTGGCAAGATATAGCTAACCATAGCATAGTTACTGTCACAGAAAAGACTCATATGTATCTTATTAGATGATTCTTCCCAAAACTCGTCTATTATACAGTCCTGCTCAGTTATCATCTTTTTACTGCGCAACGGTATCCAAACAATGAACCAATCAGTCATGTCTCTTATGTAAGGATCAAGAAGCCTTATGATCTCCTGTCTGTCTGCATTCCAGTTTTGCTCAAGTTCTAGTTGCCAATGACGGTAAGGATTTTTCGGGGCTGGTGAATCCCAGGGGGTGACCATATTTAGAGTCCTCTCATAGAATCCATAGTCCTTTTCTGCTACCATGTCGATATTCCGGAAGCTACCCTTAATTGCAGATGCTGCATAGAAGAAACCTTCACAGTAATGAAAGACGCTATTAAGACCAATTCCGAATTTTCCGGTGGTGAGTTTATCGTCTTTACCGCTACTAATTGCCTCATTAATAGCATAAGCGTCTTTGGCCGTGAACTTGCCATTGTTGATCACAAACAATGAAGGACAGTCTCTAAGTAGGGAGTGCCTGAATCCAGCAACAGGTTCATGAAATCCGAAGACAAGTTCAGATGACTCCGCATCATTGCTGTTTTGAATCAGTTCTTTGATGACCGAAAACCCCCATTTATACTCTTCTAGAATAGTTTTAATATTGCTAATGTCAGCACGGAAATCAGTGTGTTTCATATGTAGTAACCATCTCACTCTGTCGTTGTATCAATGCAGAAAGAACCATATTTTGCCACCAGTTGTCACTTATAAATTGCATGATCTTTGTTAAAAATGAAGATTCCTCTTGTGTTATTGAAGCTCTAATATTAGGCACTCATTACCCCCTATCCAAACAAGGCATTGTTGTTACTCAAGACACCTATCTAGAAATTCTGACTGAGGCCATTTCATTATTATCGAACATATTTGTTAATTTAATCAACTCAATATCATTGGAGATCAAATATCTCTGGTTGTCTTTTGCGATACTTGACTGATCGACCGATTTTCACCTTTTCAATTTCTTCCATCTTACTAAGGACTTCTGTCAACTGCTTTGATGGCATTTCGATCCCAAG
>JAJBBD010000287.1 GCA_020532355.1 Candidatus Cloacimonadota bacterium
ACCCCAAAAGTAGGTACTGCTTGTAGCCACATCTGTAACAACCTGGAGCTTGCCACCCCAAAGGTAGGTACTGCTTGTAGCCACATCTGTAACAACCTGGAGCTTGCCACCCCAGCCCTCGCATTGTGCAGTCCCGTATGGGCTGCCAAGCTCCTGCTTGGCAGAGGCAGCAAAGCTGCCTTCAGAAGCGAGCTGCGCTCGCTGTGGCAAACAGAGCTTGCCACCCCAAGGGATATATGGCAACTGAGAAAAAAGGCTCCTCAAAAAGGAGCCTTTTCGATATTAGTAAGGTAAGGGTTTATTTCATAAGAATCATTTTCTTTGTACTGGTGTATTTACCGGATTTCATTTTGTAGAAATAGATTCCGCTAGCAACATTGCGATTGTTGTCGTCCTTACCATTCCAAGTAACACTATGCATTCCGGGAGCAAGATCTGAGTTTATCAATGTCTTTACTCTTTGTCCTAGAATATTGTATATGTCCACACTAACGAATTCTCTATTCTTAATTGAGAAGCTTATTGTGGTATTTGGGTTAAAGGGATTGGGATAATTACCTTTCAGTTCCGTAACTATCGGGTTAACATTGTTTTCATTCGCAGATGGGTTGGATTCTCCGGTTACTGGAATGATAATTTGGCTGTTTAAGGGATCATCAGAAACTATTACCAGATTAGTATTAAATGTGCCATGGCTAAGGGGTAGAAAGGCAATTTCAAAGGTTTTGGAATCATCTGGGTTAAGCGCAAATTCAGTATCAGCTAGAATGTTCAGATCTTCAGTAATAAGACTGAATGGTGTCGAGATCTGAATAGTACCAAGCATTACTGCATTTCCATTATTAGTAATTGTAACCGGAAGAATGCTTTCTTCGCCTACTTCGGTGTTGCCAAAATCTAATTCTGTAACATCAACAATAGCCAAGGGGCTGCCGGTATCAGTGCTTTCGGCAGGGAATAGTATCTCATCTATCCAAACGCAATCACTGCCAGAAGATACAGAGCCATCTTTAACGTATTCCCAACGATAGGTATTGGTGCCAGCCATTACAATATAGCTAACCTGTTGCCATTCTTCAGAAATGCCACTCCATTGATTTTTGAGCATACCATTAATGTAGAAATTTAGGTAATCTCCGTTTTGTTCGGAAGAAACTTTTTTCCAGAAGGAGACAAAACCATCTATTGGGTTGTTAAGAGTGATGCTTATAGAAGTACTTTGATTGTGGTTTATCTGTGCGCTACGGGCAGCCATACTGTTATTGTATCCACCACTGGCAATACTCCAATCTCCGTTATTAAATGTCCAGGGGAAATTAGTGAGTCCGGCCTCAAAGTTCTCCAACAAGATGCCGGCGACAATACTGTAAGAATTTGTAAGTATTGTATTCGCATAGGAAGCCATAACGTCAAAACGGATAGTGCTTCCAGGCTCAATTTGCGATGAGAGGTGAATCATGAAAAGTGCGTTACCTTCTTCGCCAATCTCTAAAGCTGAGACTGTTTCCGTAATTGGACTAATCATGTTTTCGCCTCCAAACACGGAAAGAGAAGCAAAGATCTCCGGACTGGGGGCGTGTCCTTGATTGATAAACGGGATAGAGATCACAAAGCTTTCACCGGGATCCACTCTGCCATTATCATTTCCACTTGCATCATCAATCTGTATGGTACCCCATTCAATATCAGGGGCATTAATCGTTATGGAATGCTCATAGCTAAATATGGTACCATCGCTCAAGCTCGCTTCCACGTTAAAAGAAGCCAGATACTGATCCGGAACAGAATCACTGATCTTTACATCGATTCCCAATACAGTTGATGCAGTTGAATTGGGTTCTATAACAGTAATAATCTCTGGATTCCCAACAACACTAAGATGGGGATCGGTAGTATTGATAAAGAGGCTAAGATCCTCAGCCGGATCGGAGCCCAAATTCTCTATCTCAACATGAACAGTTACAATTTCGTTGAAAGATGCTAAGTTGTCGTTTCCATCTTCAATGCTTACATCGTTAATTACAATATAAGCACCAGCTGCAGGCAATACTTCAATTGTGCCAATATATGCAGTTTTGTTGAAAGCAGTAATAGTAAGGGACAAATCCATAGGTTGATCTGGCATAATATCCAGATTCAGAATTGCCGTGCCACTACCATCAGCAACGGTTTTGGCATAAATAGCATTATCCGGTCCACTGAGAGTAACTCGAGAGTTTGGTTCTGTAGTAACAATTAGGTTATCCATTCCGATTAATAAAACAGGATTGTATTCAGCTAAGGTTTCTGTGGGATTTTTGGTTCTGACCATGAGGGAGGCATCGCCAAAAATGTGCCAGTTCTTATACTCATCAGATCCCTGAGAGCCATAAACTTCAATCATCTTGGAGGAACCGTTGAAGAACAATCCGCCAATAGTAGTTTTGGCTTCGGCAATCAGAAGATCTGTAATTTCATCCTGACCTCTCATAGGAGGGTTCCAATCTTGGTTAACAGACGAAGCATAAATAGCTACGGCACCAGTAGGCGTGCCGTTATTTGTGGCTCGCATCCAAGCTTCGGCAAAACAAGTTCTGTTTACAAAATTACCGTTTACACAGGCTACAGATACTATGAATGGCAGCATATTGTTATTGGTAAGAGCATTGACATTATTAACGTTAAATCCGGTGGTAACCCAAGAGGTATCAGAACCGTGACCCACATAATTGATAAATCCTCTTCCAATATTAAGATTGCTTGATACTTGGGAAGCTGTAGCACCATTTGCCGCATACAATTGATCTACAGAATCATATCCATAATTCAGCAGATCCGTGCGGATTAAATCCATGTGTTGCTGATCGCTTTCGCCATTGTCGCCCTGATATCCGCCACCCTCATTAGAAGCAATGCCTATGGCTTTTTGTATCCAAGTGGCATCACTTTGCATATCGCGTTCATATTCTATGCTTCTTTGAATCTGGGTTTGCATTTCAGCCACAGTCTGCGCCGAAAAACGGCCCACAAAGATATCTGGATAGCTATCATTACCAGCTAAAAGAGCAAAGGAAGGATCACTACCGCCTCCGGCATATAAAAGTGAAGGAACCTGTTGAGAATCTCCCATTATCTGTAAGAACATTAGACCGTTATTCAAATTGTATTGCGTTTGTATATATGCTTTAATCTGGTTTGCGGTTGGTCCCGCTTCTTGAACATCCACAACAGTTACATCATAACCATTTTGTCTTTTCCAATCTACCCAAGGTTGGATAGTCTCGTTGAACATGGAATTATTGATTACTAAGATTCTGCCATCTTCGTTTAATGCAGGATATTTAGCTTGCCCAAAATTAAGAAACATGTTTTTATAAATGCCTTCAAATTCACGAGAGTAACTGCCTTTAGAGCTATTTAGAGCATTAGTATAACTGTTACCGTTTTGGCTTATCCTTACTCTTATTCGAGTATAAACTCTTGTGGTTGCAGTATATGGATGGTATTCGATAGGTTTGAATCTAATTGTAATACCCCTGTAATCCCTAAGAATAAAGGGTTCACTTAATTCTATATTCTGGGTGGGGTAGATGTCTGTTCCATTGTAGAAATCGTTAAAACTATAAGGAACTGTTTCTGGATTAACATTTCTGCTAAGGCTACCTTTCGAAGGAGCTATGCGCATTTCAATATCATGATACTCGCTTTCTAAAACTTCTTGCTCCATGTGCGCATTTGCCGGAATAATTAGGCTTCCAGCAAGAATAGGAACTTGAGGAAAGCCTTCTTCTAGGGTTAAGCCACTTTTTGGTGTGCTGATATTATACCAAGTTTGGTTATTTATGCTTACTGCTTCGCGGGTGAAACTGCCTAAAGTCATTTCTAAGATCATTTCGTTTGATGAACTTTGAATTAGCTTTATGCCATTGGCATAATCTGCAATGTCCACCGTTTCTGCATTTAAGTATAAGCTAATGCTTAACAGTAATATAAGCAGCATAATGAATCTTCTCACTAAATCCTCCAATATCTCTTCAATACTAATTTTTTATATTTAAAACTAAATAGGCACCACCCTGAGGATAGTGCCTATGGGTTTTTATTTCATAAGCATCATCTTCTGTGTAGATGCATAGTTTCCAGCTTCCATTCTATATAAGTAGATGCCACTGGACACATTGGAGCCGTTGTTATCTTTACCATCCCAAACCAATTGATGTTTCCCAGCATCCATAGGAGTATTCAATAAGGATTTTACCAATTGGCCTTTGAGATTAAATATATTCAGTTTTACGTTTGCAGCTTCTTTCAATGAAAATTTTATGCTAGTTTCAGGATTGAAAGGATTGGGGAAGTTGCCGCTTAATTCTGTAATAACCGGATTTACCAAGTTTTCATTTGAGCTCGATTGAACAGTTATTGGTATCTCAATTTCGGTGAGATCGGGGTCGTTGGTTGTAATCAAAACAATATCAGAAATCTGTGGAACGCTTGATGGAGCTTCATAAGTTATCTTAAAAGTTCTGGTTACGCCAGGTGATATTACATAATAGTAACTATTAGGAAGATCCTGACCCATATTGGATAAGTTGAACTGATTGGGAATAGTTATTATGCCCGAAAGATCTGAAGTACCTAGATTGCGCAATATTAAGTTCTGAGTGGTGATGCTATTGGGCACAACTTCGTTGAACACAATGCTTTCTGTTGTAGTGTATGCCATAGGCAAATCTGAAGCACCGGTCATTGGGAATCTGATGTCGTCAATCCATGCAGTATCACTACCTCCGGACATGCTAATATCTTTTTCATAAGTCCAGGTAAAGGTTCTCGAACCTAAGGCAACCGGATAAGTAACCTGACTCCAGCTTACGTTTCCACTCCAACTACCCATTTCAACGTTATCTATATAAAATCTTAACCAATCGTAATCAAGCTCGGAAGACACTCTACGATAAAAGCTCACATTTCCTTCACCAACAATATCCATAGTAACACTCAAAGATGTGCTGCTGTTATTGCCTATGGATCCGCTACGAGCTGAGTATAAACCACTGTTTCTTTCGTTAGATACTATTGTCCAAGGAGTAGAGTCTGAATTTTGCCAAGCAAAGGAACTAAAATTTCCTGTTTCAAAACCTTCTTGAATTGCTCCAACCGGAATCACTAAACCATGGTTTATCATCTGAACTCCCATATCTAAAGCAATACCAAGGGCTATTGTTGTTCCAAGTTCAGCGTCTTGAGCTATATTCAGATTAAAGCTAATCGGAATGTTCACGCCCTGACTAATGCCGGGGATTGTGAAGTTAGATAGCGGCAAAGAGGCGTCATCACTGTTAAGAATCAAACGCAAAGATCCGCTTTGAACCGCCATATGTCCGTTATTGGTAATATTCAAAGTGATGTTTATGTTTTCACCAGCTTCAAATATACCGTTATTGTTAGGATCGAAGTAGTTCACAGAAGTAATTACCACATTGGGGGCATTAATCGTTAGGCTACGGTTACTAATCCACTCATGTTCTCCATCGGAAACTGTGATGGAGAATTCGGCGATATGCTGATCAGGGGTACCTTGATCTACCACTAAAGAAAAGATAGAAGGCACATCAAGAGTTCCATCAGATGCAATGTCATCTATGCTTGTTTGATTCGAATCCAGATAAACCCATGGGCTTTCGGTTTCCATCGTAACGGTGAGATTCCCTGCATCCAGAATGCCTACATTGGTAAAAGTGAGATCGATATCCACAGTTTCTCCAGCTTCTGCCGTGCCACTATCATCGTTTACAATAATGGGGCTTACCAATATATAGGGTCCTTCATTGGGAATAACCTCTATCGTAGAAACAAAGGGTCTACGACGAGAGCGAGTGGCAACAATATCTACGTGTCCCGGCTCGCTAAAAGGTATATAATCAAGGTTTAAGTATCCGGAGGCATCAGTTAAGCCAACACCGTGTATCTCGCCATCTTTTGAGAGTGATACCCACGTATAAGGATCCGCATAAAGCTCCATATTACTGAGTCCCAAGAATATTCTTTCTGGTAACTGCATGGCGTTTTCTTGGGGTATTCCAATATATGGTGTAAGCGATGGATCTCCCATTATGGAGTATATTTCCCAATAATAGTTAATTAAGTTACTTCCGCCTTGTACCACTGCAAGATTCCCCATCAGTACCATAGAGCCGGCACTGGAAGCCCAGTCCGTAAAGTCTTCATTGTTTTCGTGGAAAAGAGCATCATAAGCCCCAAGTGCGTTAGCATTATAGGCTGGAGCTTGTCCATTAGCTGTGCCCTTAGCGCCAACTGCCCACCAATAATCTTCATCCCAATAAGTGCTGTTGGTTCCACCAATATAGATAATGCCACCCTTATCTTGCGCTCTAAGCCAAGCTTCGGCAAAGCTCAGGGAAACGTCAAACTTACTTGTTAAACAGCAGTTGCCAACAACATAAGCATATTTGTTCTGATTTTGCAAAGAATTTATATGAGATATTGTAAATACAGGATCGCTCCATTCGGTAGTTCCGCCATGAGCAGTATAGTTTACATATCCGGATCCCGAAGAGATATTAGAACGAATTTGTGTACCACTGGTTCCGGAACTTGGATACAAATAAGTATGGGCATCTATTCCATGTGCAACATTAAAATATCTTTGAGTAGCATAATTGATAGCACCATTACCATGAGATTGAGCATACCAAGAATCCATTCCTGCTATTAGCACTGCATCTTCTAGATAGCTGTCGTCCGGCATTGAATATGTCTCATGCATGAGAGTTTTATTAACTTGATTTGTTACTTCGGCTATAGAAGTAGCAGAAAAACGACCGAAATACATCTCGGGCATATAATCAGTTCCTTGTAATCGGGCATAATGGAGGTCCGTAGGATGGGTATCCTGAGTAGTAGAACTGCCTGTAGCAACTTGAGCAACGTCGCCCACAATCAACAAATAGCTGGGAGCAGGATTTTGAGGCGTCGCATTGTTCCACAATCCTTGCATATAGGTTCTTATATTGTTATAGCTATTACCAATACTTTCTATGGAGGTCACGGTAACATCGTAGCCTTCTTTGGTTTTCCAATCTATAAATGGTTGTAAAGCACCAACAAAGCTTTGAGGGCTGATTATCACATAACCTATGGGGTAGCGTAACAAACTGGTACGAGTGTCTTGATAGTTCCAAACGGAAGTATCTAAAGCTGAAACAAATGCGGGCGAGAATGTTTTTGCTTTTAGTTCAGCAGTAGCAGCTAGGTCTGCTCCTATAAATGTAATTTCAACATCAGTGGAACTGACTACATCAATGCTTTTTGTCGTAGGATTATAGTTTGCGGGAGTATAATCAATAGTGAAAAGTCTTTCTCCACGCAGCATACCCAGCTCTTCCAGTTTTACTGCGGAATGAGACGTGCTGCTGCTTCCATTATAAAAGTTTCTATTTATTACAAATGGTAAAGATTCTGTATTTGCACTTTTAGATACACTTTCTTGAGCAGGTATAATTGGGTAGTGAATGCCATGCTCTGCAAGTAAAATGGTCTGTTGTTGGGTATTAAATGTTCGCACCTGGGGTGTTGAGCCCAGAGGAACGCTGATTATTTTCCGATAAACAGGAAGTTTTGGCTCACCAATCTGAGTTGTAGCTCCAAAGTCTTTTGCAGTAAGCAGAGTGAACACACCTTCTTTACTTTGGACTTGACTGTAATTAAAAGCATCTATAGCAAATCTTACATTAAGTCTATAATCATCACTGCTAAGAATTTCCGCAGTGGAAACTCCTCGCTGTAACCGGATAGTACCGGTATTAG
>JAJBBD010000288.1 GCA_020532355.1 Candidatus Cloacimonadota bacterium
ATTGACCAGTGTTAGCGTGGACATTATAGAGATTCAACTAACCGAACTGCTCCAAAGCCAGGCAATCAAGCAGACAGAAGATAGTCCACCTATCTACGTCCGAGCCAACCGCTACCAAGCCAGAATCGGTTATCAGCACTACAGGGGATGGACTTTCAGCGTAGCAGATGTCCACAAGCTTTTAGACATCCTGGAGCATAGCAGATACAAGTCCATCCGAGAGATTGCTCAAGTCATTGGCAAGTCCAGACAATGGGTCTATATCTATCTGGAGGCTCTGGCATCACTTGAAGTGGTTGATCTGAGGGGATTCATATATGTGGTTATTTCTCGCCAAAACGTGCCCAAAATCGGCAGAAAAGTCCAGAAAGGTATCCTGGTCAACTCCGGAGTTTGAATAGGATTGGGTGTTATAGATTACTATGTTAGGTAGTTGAATTAGAAAGCAGTTTGTACAACATAAAGACTGTGAAGCGTTTATGGTATCCTATTGTGATACCATTGAGAAGTGCTGATCTCAGTGGGAGCAATTTTAAGGATAACATCTATTTACTAAGCTGTTGATACACATCGGTATTCATTAGGGGACAACTAACAAAATTCGATTGCACTTTGATCAGTAACAAGCGATTGAACTGATAGAAAGATTAATCAAAACAAATGTCAGATCAATTGGTTAAGCCATAGGCAAAAAATCACGACAGTGGGTTAGCGTGTATCTTAAGGTTTTATAGTATCGATAACCAAATCACACAGCTTTATATCTCGTATGATTAGCGTTAGAATATCTACTACGAATACTCCGTGCGTCCTCTAAGTCCTAGGTAATATTTGTATAGGAATGCAAATGAATACAATGTGTACCCACCAGGTTTATGGATTATCGATATAATGCCATTATTAATCAACACATCTCGAAGAGAATCTAGAGTATTGCTCTCAAGATCATTTTTGTAATACTTCATGACTCCGTTGAGTAGTTGAACAAACTCAGACTTCAGTAGATTGAACTTTCTAAGACTCAAAGGAGCTTGCAGTTTGATATAATCAAACACTTTTGAAATATCCTTGTTCCCAGTTTCCCTCGAAATGTCATTAATGTGCGTTTCAACAGCTGCAACTCTTGTTTTGGGATTCGTGTAATAAAACTGGTTTAGTATGGGAAGATTGGCATTTTTCTCGATATTAAATGGTTTCTGGGCATCTACAACCGCATACTTAATGAGATCAACAAATGGGCGTAAGCTAATTGATCCATCAGCATTTTTTAAATTATTATAAAACCAGTCATAACTTAGACCAAATTTTGATGTGCCTCTATAATCAGCCCATTTCCCAAAGAATAGTTCTACTAAAACCTTGAGATGCTTATCCTCAATAGAAACAAACTGGTCATCACATTGCGATTCAAGTCTACAAATTTTTTCAATGTCGCCTGAGAACTCAGCTTTAATAATGCTAAAGAAGTCTTTCTTGACCGATCGTAAGGAGAATAAAGTCTTAAAGAAAAAACCGAATAATTCTTCGCTATTCCACTCAATATCTATCATTCTATACCTCAATTGCTCCTTGTTCGTGATGTTACCGAGTTTCTTGTATAGATCTGACCTAACAAATACTTTTGGTACGATACGCTTGAATTGATGATTCCTCATGTATGAAATCAGCGGAGCAACGGTTTCATCCCATAAATGTGGCTTAAAAACATGATCAAGCTCATCAAATGCAACAATCAAAGTTTTTTCAAGCTTGTCTAACAAGTTATCTAATCGGTTCAGATCATCTTCTATACTAAGCATTAAATTGTCGTTTAGTATTAATCTAAGAAAGTAGTTAGAAGTAGATTCATCGGGAGTTACTGGAGAAACATCAAGTGAAGGTTTTAATCCCAAAGATAGGACTCGATCTTCAAGAAAAATCGAATTCCAAATAAAGACCTCCCAAAACCTTCTGTAAAAACGATCATCTGGAAGTTCACTCGTATTGTTTATATAAGTGCTATCAATGAACTTTACTATACCCTGGTGGCAATCTACTTTATTCATGGCGATAATATTGACAAACATATAGTCTTTCTTATCAACCCCGTATTTATTGGACAGTATCTCTATGAAACGATTGCTTATGAAAGATTTATATATAAGCGTCTTGCCTGTTCCCTTGTTTCCGATGATGAGGAACTTGTCCTTATTCAGAAGATCATTCATGCACTCTCGAAAGAACAAAGATCTATTTATAAAATCATCAGTTACATTTTGTTCTTCTGCGTAGGTGCTTGGAAACTCCTGTCCAATTGTCTCAAGAATCGCTCTTTTTTTTCCTTTAGCAGTATCTGACTCATACGGTCCAATTTTTGATAAGTTTGATTCCTTTATGGCTTCAGTCTCTTGGCTTGGTTCTGTATTTGACTCATATTGTGGTACTAACTTACTCGCATATTCAATGATAGTCTCAAAAAGGATGTTATAGTTTGAGAATACTTTGTGTTTGACACTCTTGGCAAACTCTGATCCATCATCCCCAGAGCAACCGATTGTTTCTAATCTTGATTCTCGATAAAGGGGGAATACAGGAATCGCGGAAATCATATCTCGTTGTTCTTCATCGGTTTGCTCTAAATTTGCGGATTTCTGGACATCTGATGGCTCATGCGAAAGAATTTGAATAGCAGGATTAAAAACGTTGTTCTTGAAATCAGTATAATATCTTGAATCAGATATAATTGAGTTAACAACAATTGTGGGAATATTCTTCTGAATTGACTGCTTGATAAAGCTTTCAAATCCAGGAACAGTCTGAGCGTTGCTTCCGAAAAACCCAATAATCATGGATGAGAATGTTAATCCAATGTTGGAGTAGATATCGTTGAATCCAGTTCTGTTATCAATTAAAACGATATCAGGGTTGAACTTATCAGAGATTCTTCTGAGCAAAGCTTCAAAACTAGATTGCATGTACTCAATTCCCGAGAAGTTAATTCTGGATAAGGCTTCAAGGTAATGGTCTAGATTTGTGGTGTTGCTTGTGGGCATCTCTTCTGTTAATCCCTGACTAAGATTTCCTGCGGGGAACACAATTATACTACCATCACCCGAGAACTTGGAAGAAACTCGAATCGAATAATGATCTAGTTCTAGGTCTGGATAATACACCGAGTCGTACATGTACTCAATTATACCTTGCTTGGAAAACAACGTTTCATCTGATATCTCATAATAGTTGTTAAATCCAGGCGCTTCAAAATCACAATCTAGAATCACAACTTTCTTTTTGAAATGCATAGCATAATAGGATGCGAATAAGGCTAGGGCAGTTGTTCTTCCAGTGCCTCCTTTATAGCTGTAAAAAGATAAAACAGGTACATCGAGTATAACTCTACTTATTTCGTGATTTAGAATATTGTCAAATCTCCGTCTTGAAGAAATGCTAAACTTCGCTTTTACTTGTTCGAACTTTTCAACTAGGTATGGATCATTAAGTATATCACATTCTGAATGAATTTCATATCTAACTTTGTCATGCTCACAGAAAGGAAGATCTGAGGATTCAATACATTCTTTGGTTTTTATAATGATTGATACATCGTGATTTAGCAATAAGACAATACGATAATCAAGTATAATAGCCTGTTGGAGCAGGTTTTCTAGGTGATCTTCAATTGCTTTGATAATCTGGTATACTTTTAACATACTTACTCCTACTATTTATATAGAGTTTCTGACAAGTACATAAAAATCTGAACAAAAATTGAGGTAGTTAACAACGTCATTGATGTTGTTCCATTGATCGAACTTTTTGTACCTATATGAGGACGACCATGAATTGAATAACCTTTTTGATCCATACTTAACGAAGAGATTGTTCACTTTAGTTTCTAGCTGAGGATTATGGGTATAGATAAGCTCAATAGTTTCAGAGTACTTATGCCTATGAAGCTCTAATCTGTTATCTGAATAAGATCGCTTTTTAAAAACTACCAATGGTGTATCCAACTGGTAAACTGATTTTCCAGTCCAATTGACAATGCTACAAACTGCATAGTTTACTATACCCTCAAAAATGTATCCAGATAGGTAATATATAACAGATGATTTATAATTCTCCGAGCTATTTGATGGCACCCAATTCGACAGCATTAACTGACATACGTGTAAATGGCGTTTAGCTGTGCTAAGGTAACTATCGTGATGCATCATCTTTCTATTCCTCTGTGCATATAATTAGTTTTTCATGTTATGTGCTGAAAAACAAGCACCCACAACATCCTTAAGAAATCACTGTTTTCAATAGATCTGTTATCACAAGCAGTGACAAAAGCATGAACTTCGGCAGACAACGGAGTTAGTTTTCAATGAAAATCATAGGTGCTTTCCTGTCAATAAATAACATGACTCAGTCATGCATGTAATGTGAGTACATCTTCTTTTGATCATGAGATAAACTCTCTATTGACAATTTTATCCCTCTCTTTATACTGGTTTTATTCCAATTTGATCCCATTTTATACTGATTCTGATGGGGTCTCCAGATAAGATAGAATCTGGAAAGGAGCTTAGTATGGAAGACAGATGGCTATCAGTCGAGGAGATTAGTGTCTATCTTGGGGTCACCAAGGAGACCGTATATAAATGGCTGAGTGAGAGAGATCTTCCGGCTCATAAGATCGGTAGGCTATGGAAGTTTAAAAAGGAGGATGTGGACCTGTGGGTAAAACAACAAGCCAAGTC
>JAJBBD010000289.1 GCA_020532355.1 Candidatus Cloacimonadota bacterium
TTGGCATTGGACCAAGAATGAAGAATATCGCTTACTGGATAAATACCAAATAGAAATCCAAATGAAAGGACTCCAGGATTGTGAAGAGCTGACGGATGTTTGTGTTGAGTATTACCGTTTACGTGATAATCTGTTGGATGATTACGATTCACGGGATCACTTTAAGCAAGCTCATTTCCTGTTTTTCAAGATATTGGGTGATAAATTAAATATGTTAGATAATATAGATGAGCAGCTTGCAAGTTGCAGAATGGAAATCACTAAATCAATGCTATCTGACAATTATGAAAAAGAAGATATTGAACAGAGTATAAATCAGATAATCGACCAATTACGCATTATATACGATGTAAAAATACTAAGTCCTACGATTTGGTCTGCATTGGCTGGTTTGGGGAATGAGAAGGTAAATTTGGTAGTCAATAATGGGGATGTGGATGAATGGCGCAAACAACTAACCATTCATGATATGAGCCATATCAATCTCATATCTGACAAAGATTTTCGTAGGGAGATCGGAAAAGGTAGCGCAGCTAAAACATATTATTTTACTCAACTGCCAACCTACAATCTTATCAACAGGCTACAAAGACAAATTCTGGACCAAGAAGTGTGGATAAAGATGTTGTTATATCCACCTGAAATTAGTGCCCTGAGTTCTCGCATGAAAAAGATACAGCGTTGGGAAAGACAAAATACTGGTGCTAAGGATATGTCTTTATTCCCGGAACTTGAACTTAATAGGTTGGGTAGCAGCGATACCGATGATCCAATTGTGAAATTTGAAGACAGAATCTATGATGTTTCAGATGAGATGGTTCCATTGGCAACAGGATACGATAGTTATGATAATTACATTATACAGGTAGTCACCATAAAAGAACCAAGTATCCAAAATGTCAGCTGCTCTCAGAAAGTGCTCAGGAAGGATGGTGATGATATTGCTTTAGTATCGGTTACAGACTTGGAGATGGCCGATTTTATAATGATCTATGAAAATAAAAGTAGGGATTATCTGTACCAACTATTGAGCAATACCTCACAGAGATTTGCTCAGGTAGAGAGGTTCTCAAAGCTTTGGAAAAAAAGATTGAGAGAGTATCTGAATATTGATAATCCAGAGTCGTCCGATGATAATGTTATCGATAATTATTCATGCTATGATACGAAACTTAATAATCTTGCTATGCATATAGGAGTAAGTTCTGAATATATTATTAAAAACTGGGTTTCAGTTGATGCTAAGACACGCTTTCCTCAAAAGAGCAAACTTGAAAAGCTGATAAGCTTTCTATTGAAACAGGGGCTTTTAAACAACACCGAAGCTGCTGAGATCAGATCAAGCAGAAGTTACTTTCTTGGAGTGATGATTAGCTTAGGGCACAATCTTAGTGCAGAAGCTCAAATGATTATTCTAAGCCAGCCTGCAGATTATGATCAATTTATTATTCAATATGTGTGCGAGAATACAGAGGAATACCCTTTACTCTCGAAACTGGATTCTCAAGCCATCAAGAGCATTATTGATCACAATTTTATAAAAGCGGTATTCATTAAGCTAATTGAACAGGGAGGCCAAAATGAAGGGGAGTGACCCTAGGGTAATACTCAAGGAACTTCTGCGTAAAAATTTAGTCGGACCATGTAACGATACTTTCCTTGATAACAACGAAGAAGAAATCATCTGTGATTATCCTCTAAACAAGTATTTAGCAGGAATTATATTTCCTCATTTGGAGGGATTGCCTGAATCCATAGGAGATGAACATCAGATGGAGATAGATCTATCCGAAGATACAACTACAGAGCTTGAGTTGGCCCCTGATTGGGATGATGAATCTGAAAAATCGGATAATCTCGTGGAAGAAGGAAGGTTGGCCAACGATGATTTTACTAGGCCAGAACTTTATCCCAATTCATTGGGATTATCGTTTTGCTTGGATAGAGCGGCCCAAGATACTGTTATTGATATCAGTTTTGGCAGTTATCGTCAACTCGATCCCACTTTTGAGATCCATCCCATGCTTCGGATCAATATGGAATTTGATGATTATGATCTTATTCGATCACTTAACGCAGGCAACCAAGAATATTTAGAAAACTTGATATCCTATGATCAGGATACTAAAACAGTGTATCTCTCCAGGAAACTGGTGGGTCAAAGCAGAAAAGAAGTTAGTGGTGATTTTAAAAACTTAGAAACAATCCGACAGGCAGTTTATGAGCGTTTAAAATCAGCTAAGGATTTGGAAAAAGATCGTTACACAAGGATAAAAAACATATTAGAATCAATCCATTCACTATACAGGAAGACTTGGATAAGACGTCAACATCATTTTCAATATAAGATCACATTGTCCGAACTCGAAACCCGTAAGGTTATCTGTATCCCTTCGGACAGGATTGATAATAGTTCAATATCGTACAATTTGCATGTTTTGATGATAGAAAACAAACCAGAAATAAGAGTTATTAAGTTACTGCTGGAAAATAGACAAAACATGAAATCTCAAAATAATGAGCTACGGCGAAGTCCTATGCTGAATGACATCTGTATGTTCCAATGCAAAATCAAGGTGCAAAATGAAAATCTTCTGCCTCTTCCCCAGCCACCATTGCCATCTTATGCCACAATGGAAGATAAAATTATGGATTGCCAGTATCGTGATTCCAAAGTATATGCGCAAGCACACAATTGCGCATGTTCCTGGCATAAAGTGGACGGGAAGATAAAGGTAGTTCAGACTGAGGTTCTACCATCAACAATTCCACCTGTTAGCACAAACACTTATCTCGAAAACTCAAGATCTGCCTTAAAAGTTAAAGATAGTAGCTATTATTCATCTAGTACTGACTCTCAAATCATACAATGGTTGAACCTTTTTGTGAATGGTTATGAATCCTGGATTGAAACACAAGATAAA
>JAJBBD010000290.1 GCA_020532355.1 Candidatus Cloacimonadota bacterium
CACAAAAGGCACTGCTTTCTCTTCAACGTCTTGCAGAAATATACTCTATCTCACTGGAAAAGGGTGAAACCTGTGAGCATAACATCTACCCCATCAAGCAAATACTACTCGATGATGTAAGTGTGGAGCTTGAAGATAAACCTATTTTATCACACATAAGCCTAAAACTGGAGGCTGGAGATCGCATACTTGTCACAGGAGATTCAGGTTCCGGCAAGACAACACTGCTTCGCTTGCTGGCAGGATCTATAAAACCAAGTGGGGGATCAATCTCCATAAATGGACAAGACTTTGATTCGTCCTCAAGTGCTGCCCTATGCCTTGGTATGGGGTTTGTGGATCAAGAGCCTGTCTTGGCAAATGATACGATTGATGCAAACATCAGAATGTTCAATAAACATGCGGCTCCCACGGAAGTTCAAAAGGCTTCCCAAGAGGCTTTTGTAGAACCTTTTGTGATGGAAAACTCAGAGGCGTATGACTTTTGCATTGGTCCCAATGGCAACCGATTATCCATCGGGCAAAAACAAAGAATTGCACTGGCAAGGGCTTTGATACGTAAACCACAGATACTCATACTGGACGAGCCCACTTCTAATGTCGATAAAGAAAGTGAGGCTTGCATTTTTGATACAATCAGAGCACTCTCTCCCACCACAATACTCCTGATGGCTACTCACCAGGATGTTCCATCTGATTTATTCAATAAAACCTTACGCATCAACAAGGGGATAGTGAGCCTTTTAAAAGCTTGATTATCTGTAAGATAGCGTCTAAACCTATTACACCTGCTAAGCTGCCAACAAGTTCTCCCACCTATTGTCTATTACTTTATCCATATATCTATCGCCCCATCCGGGGTCAAATGAATAGCCTTCCCCTCTTATCTCACGATAGTTTTGCACAGTAGTCCACGCCAGTTCCTGGATCAAACCTGCGGTAACAGAATCCAATTGAGGAGGGTAATATCTATTGCCTATCGGATTGATATTCCATATCTTAGCCAGCATGATACATGCCACCAGATAGGTTCCTTGCATAGAGGCATGGTTGTTATCCGCATCATAAAGATTAAGATTTGGGTATGAGATAGAGGCATTGTAAAACCCTACTCCCGCAGGGATCACCAAAGCATCCAGCCTAGCCCCTAAGTAGCTGTAGGCATTGCGGATAGGCACATACATTTCGGGATTATTGCGCCAGGGCCAGGTCATATACAATCCCGTTAAAGCCCCACTTTGACGGATGATATTGTGCAAATCTGTGGCAGCATTGTAAAAGAGATCAGGATCAGTCATGGGACGGCTGCTCTGCTCTTGCAGGATCACCAAATCCCAATCTCCGGTTTCGATGGTGGAGATGGTATTGGGGTTTTGCAGATGGTTTTGCAAAGTGGCACCACCCATGGTTACAGAGGAAACCTGCACATTCCAATCCGGAACTGCATCTGCCAAAAGCAAACCCAAATGAGTATCCACCCCACCATTGTAGTAGGTGTGGCTATTACCCACCAAAAGCACTCTGCGACTCAGCTCATAGGGCAATCCCCATGTAATCTGGATATCCAAAGCCCCCGGTACAAATTGCAATGTAATATAAACTGTAGTAGTTTGCGCTGGTATTACAGATCCGGTTCCCTGTCCGGTAGCAATCAGATTGAGCCCATCATACACCAATACATCAATGGCATAAGTGCCGGGTTCCAGATTTGAAAACGTTCCTCCCGCCATATTGCCATCGATAGTAAGGTCTTGCTGATTGCTAAAATCACCTTTGCGAATCGTCACCCTTACCAGGCTTACGTTAAACCCATGGCTAAGAGCAGGTTGCAGATTCATCCGGATGGGCATTTCGCCCATTTGCTGCACTGTGGGATGGTGCTTGGAACATGCTGCCATCCCCATACAGAGCAGGATTATTACTATGTATATAGCGCTTTTCATGTCTTCTCCCAATAGATTACAACTATGTTATTTGAAAGGGTTTATGGAACTTAGGGCAGCTTGGGAGGATCGCAGAACTTACCCATAAAGAGCGGGGTATTGGAAGCTTTGTGCATTATCATATATATAAAAGGACGATCGGCTCTAAAAACCGGAACTTCAGGAGGTGGTGTAGCCGCGGATTTGGTTGCCATTACTATTCCTGTAGCTGCAGCAGCTTCGGTTCCTTCTTCTTTTACTTCCACAAAAGCCTTGTGAATCACATCCATGATATAGAGCCCGGGGCCACCTTGAGGATTGCGAATACCGCTAAAATCAGCAGATTTACTGTTGAAAGCATCTGTCATGCCCAGCTCTTTGAGGGTTTTGCTCAGGTTTGGTAAAGCCGTATCCAGCTTAAACTTTGGGATAAATATCTTTAGCTCGCGCTCTTTCAGCTCTTTTTGCCAGGATTTTACCAGAGTAGCGCTCAGCTCTTTTTCAGCTTTTGCGATATCATCCGGCAGGATTATCATCATGCTGAGTTCACCTTCTTCATAGGGCAGCTCCAATATCTGATAGCCGGGTACTTTGGCATGTGGGTAAATGTCCCGCGCATGCATCATCATTACGTTTTTACTGTGGCTTTTGTCACCCGGATTGGAAACGGTATAAAAGCGATCTTCCATAGTAAAATCGGGATTGAACTTCTTTTTCCACATCCCATTGAAATATATGGCATTTACCAGCACCATGCCATCATTGCTGCCTCGGATATGATCCGGCGTAATGAGGTTTTTGATCCTTTTGGCAGTCTTTTGTTCCACCCAGGAGTTTACAAAATCAGCCGATCCCACAGCATCATCGAAATCAAGTGAAAACATCTCGGCTTGGAAGTTTTCACGGATGCTCTTTTTGAATTTGGGCATCAAAAGATGCTCATATCGGCGCGCATCAAAGAGGGCATTTGCAACAGTCAAAGTAGCTTTGCCATTTTTCCCAAGATCATTTAGAATGCTCTGCGATTGGCGGATCAGCTTGATCTGCTCATCTTTGGGAAGGCTATATCCCAAAAGGGCAGCCATCTGCAGGGCAGTATTATTTTCTGCTCCTACCCATGCCATCGAAAGCGCGGTGCTGATGCTATAAGGTGAAAAAAAGAGGTTTTTATCATCCTCTACCGATTTATTGAAGAGGGTATAAGGAAAATCGGATGCTTCAATCTTCTCAAGAGCTTGCTCGGAAGCCTCTCTATCTTTGGGGACATTACGACCTGCGCAAGACAAGCCTCCCAAAAGTACCATCAACAGTATCATTACTATCGCATATCTCATGGTGTGTTACTCCTTATTACTGAGCTAAAAAACCACACAGCTGCACAGAGGTGGATTAGTCAATCAATAAAAACGGGTTTTCTGTTTATAAAGA
>JAJBBD010000291.1 GCA_020532355.1 Candidatus Cloacimonadota bacterium
GTAAATGCAATATCTGCCTATCCGAATCCCATGAAGGATCATCTCAATATCAAGATCACGCAGGATGATAAACCAGTGATTGCTGCAAACCACATAGATATCTTCAATATCAAGGGTCAGTTAATCCGCTCTCTAAAACTGACGAAAGGTGAAACGGTATGGGACGGTAAAGACAGCGAGGGAAAACCATGTCCCAAAGGGATATATCTGCTCCGCTACCAATATGGCACAAGCCATGTAACCAAAATATGCAAAACCCATTAGGAGGGAAAAATGAAACAATCAATGCTTATTCTACTCATTTCGATTATGGCTGCTCTCTGCAGCATGGCATTTGCCCAGAGCGGATACGTATATAACGAGAGCCTGCCGATTGTTCGTATAGCTTCCAGATCTATTTATGTATGCTCCGATAACAGTGTAGTAGTATTGTCTAGCGTCGATGATACTATGGATGAGTGGTGGTATTATCATTTAGCTATCACCAAGCTTGATCCATACGGCAACCTGCTCTGGAGGCAATGGCTGAATCCCAGTGGTTGGCCAGCATGTACAATTACCGGAGTTGATATTGATGCAGAGGATACCGTAACCTTTATCGTCACCTGGATTGGGAGTAGCGTAATTCAATTGGCAACCATAGATAGTGACGGGGTGGTTGCTCCCTTATCTGATCCTATAGATCTCCCTTATTTTTCAATAACTTTCAACAAGGCACTACGCACCCCAAACAATGAAATTGTCGCCGTGGGCAAGGCTTACCAACATGATTGGGTTTTATGGCCTGATGTGTCGTCTGCCTGCTATTTCCGCTTTTCCAGTGCGGGAGATACTCTTGCTACAGCTTTCTGGCCTGTTGATCAGGGAAGTTCAGAACTGGTAGCTGAAGCCTATGATCTGGCTCTGATGGATAATGGCAATATCTTGATTGCCTGTAGATTGCACACTTATAACTGCTCTATCTTGGAAGTCAATCCCGATGGTACGCTTGTTAACCGATTTGATTTACAGGGAGAATACCATTCTTATAATGTGGCTATATGCAGAGAATCCAACAATGCATCATACATTATAGCTTACGTAATGGGTGAGTATCCCGATCATAGCATTCAAGTTGATAGATTTGAAAACGGAGTGTTTGAACCTCTCTTTAGCATATCTTTGTCACGCTTCTTTGTAAACTCAATGATATTGGGGACAGATAATATATATCTATGCGGGAAATTGGGCCTTTATGGTTCTTTACTAAGTTTGACCTACAGTGGAGAATTAAACTGGTCATGGGAACAAGAGGGAGGTAACATGTGCGAAGTGGATTGGAAATATGGCTCCCGCTCGGCTGCATTACTCGCACTCGACAATGAAGACTGCATCTATTGGGCTTGGGGCGATGATCTGTATGGAGCACAAATAATAACCAAGCTCTTGCCCAATGGGCAATTGCCAATAGAGGATGAGGTCCAGACTCCTCCTGTAAGCACTATATCGGCATATCCGAATCCGATGAAAAACCACGTCAGCATAAAAATAGTGCAAGATGATCAGATGATTCGAAACGACAACATAGATATCTTCAATATCAAAGGGCAGCTTGTCCGCTCCCTGAAACTGGTAAATAACGAAACAAACTGGGACGGTAAGGACAAACAAGGACGAATTTGTCCCAATGGTATTTACCTACTCCGTTCTTCTAATCGCAACACACATACAACAAAAATATGCAAAACCCGTTAGGAGGAAAAAATGAAAAAGATTATTATTACGCTATTCAGTCTGCTGGTCGGGATATTGTGCTATGCTCAACCAGGTTATATCAGCACGATATTGATAGACTCATTAGAAGAATTTACCCCAAAAACAGTTTATATCTGCTCTGATAATAGCGTTGTGATCCTTGGTAATGCAGGTTTCATGTTTGACATGGGTCAATTCTGGGATTACGGACCCTTAATAATAAAACTTGATCCCCAAGGCAATTTAATGTGGCATCAAATGGTTGATTGCAACACATTTCCTACAGAAATTGTTGGTATTGAGATAGACGAAAACGATGTGACGCATTTTATTATTAGCAAACCATTCAGTTATAGGATTGGCTTTATTGACGCAAACGGATCATTTGTACTACATGAGGAAAAGTCGTTTTCTTATCAGCCTCATTTCAATAAAGCTATTCGCATGCCCAGTGGGGAAATTTTGGCCTGCGGGAGAATTCGTGAGTCTCAGAACTATGAGTTTAGTGCTGCTTTTTTTAGGATGAGTGCACTTGGTGATTCTTTAGCTGCCAGTTATTATCCCCCAGATACCCTAAATAGCACTCTGGATATTACCGGGCGAAACATGGTGCAAAAAGACGATAACTCGGTCTATATTGCCTGCTATCTGGGTTCTGGTGATTTGAGTATTTTGCATGCAGATCTGGATGGAGTTATTATTAACCGATACGACATTAGTGGCTCAAGCCAATACTTTGGCATGTCGATGTTTTGTAATTCCGATTCATTGATGGTGTATACGGTAGAAGCTATTGACCTGAATTTCAGCACGATTTTAAGTACTATTGATGCAATGGGAGACTTGCAGTCCTACAGTATTGGATCCGATTTCTACGGAATTTGCTCGGTGGCATCCACACCAGATTTTTTTGTTTTGCTTGGAAGTCATCAAATGGAAAGAGCCAAACTGGCAAAATATGATTATAGCCTACAAAATATCTGGTCTGTGGATTACAATGAGATTGCTCTGTGGTCTCACGGCTCTTTTTATGAGCATAATACAGATATTCTAAAATTTGATCAACAAGGCTGCATTTACTTTGTTGGAATTGTGAACTTTACGGATATCGCAGTGATGAAGCTTTTGCCTAATGGACAAGTGCCAAACCTGGACGAAGTCCAAGCCACAACTTTATCTCCTATCACAGCTTATCCAAATCCCGCACAAAACTCTGTTACCATCGAGCTGGGATATGGTGAGCTCAACAAAGCACCAGGCAACTGTATCGAGATATTCAATATCAAGGGGCAGAAAGTTAGAAGTATCCCAATGGGTAACGCAGCCAGTCCTATCGCTCATATAGTGTGGAATAGACGGGATAATGAAGGCAGGAGGTGTCCCACAGGAGTATATCTGATTCGTGAAACAAACAATCCACAGAATACCAAAAAAATAACCCTAGTAAAATAGGAGATTATCATGAAAAAATTAATTCTTTTCGCCCTTTGCATTATGTTGGGAAGTCTTTTATTCGCTCAAACAACGGTTTTTCGCACCGTAACTATTGATTCGTTAACCTTAGCAGACATGAGGAACTCAGTATCAAATTCATCAAGCGAGTATTACGATGAATTCTTATATCAGAATCGGACAAGTTCCACCCAACAGGAATATGAACCAGAGTTTCCAGATTCACCGTCATCAAGCTCATCACCATATGATCCTGGCCCAGACTATTTGAGGATCAAACATTCTGCATATCTATTGAAAAATGCAATTTTTGGAAGTTCCCAGCTGACGAATCTTGAAACCATAAACTTAAATATTGCTTCAATTACCGATGATCTCTCTCTATTGTCAGCATCTTTTACAGACACATTGGTTGAATGTACAGATAGAGCACTTAAGTTGGGTTATCTTGCCATAAACGCTTCGATGCTATATGATTGTTTGTATCATTATTATCAAAACATGGACACATCCGATCCTTATTACGCACCTTATGATGAGAACTTAGGAAAATTGAAGAATGTAATGTTAATGTGCACAGATTTAATGATGAGTTCTGAAGCATATTACAGATTAATATTTGAAAATCCAGGCAGCTTCCCAAATTCATACAACAAGTATCAACACGGTTATTGGGCTCATAATTTCCCAAGTAGTGCCCAACCTGAGCATCCAGGATTCAGTTTAATTCAATACAGATTATCGATGTATGGCGCATTAGGATTGACTTCATTGTTGCTGTCTGTGACCGATTCCAGTATTGAAGACGAAATGTTAGACATTGTGTCATATGTGGACAGTATGCTGGTTACAGCAGAAATACCATTAACTTTCTCAGATGAGTATAAGAAGGCTGGCATGTTGGCTTTTCATACTTCGAATAGCGGAGCATATTTTGAGAGCATGTGCTATATGAATTTTCTCATGCAACATTTATCACCATACTTTGTGGCCAGAAAAAGACTATCAAACAACAACGTAAATTACTTCGATAATCCATACATAGTATCATGGATCACTGATATGACACAAAAGGTATCACCCACAGGGGAAGACTGGGCATACAATGATTCTAAATACTTAGAAGCGATAACTCCTTGTATTGCATATGCCTTCTATCAAAATACGTCTGAATCCCAAAACATTAGCAGTAAATGTTCATGGTACATTCGCACAAAAAAAGATTGGGGATTTGGATCGTTAATAGAAAACGGCCACATAGAAAGTAGTAAATTTTATGTTTTGTACTTTTCAGACCCTTATAAATTCCCCAAGATGTTAAATAGCAATGATATACCAAATGTGATCAGTGAGGGGTCATGGTCGAATTCCGAGTTTTCAGTTCTTACGGCATTGCCTGATGTGCCCGCAGTTGATAGTGCAGTGTACCGATCAAAACCAACCATGCAAATAACTCATGAAAACAGCTTTTCTGGCTATCATAGTCAGGCTGATCAATCCAGCTATTCGTTTTTCTATAATGGTAAGCAGTTTCTTATTGATCCTGGTTATTACCGTACAGGTTGGAACGATGGAAGGACTTTTTGTCGATCACCATATGCACATAATATGCTCATCGTAAATCCATCTGAAACAGCACAAAATGATTTACTAAACAACTTGGGTGGTAACTATCGGCCGTTAAGTGCTTTTCAATATTACGAAAAAGAGACTGTGACTCCAGAAGAGATGGTCGAAGACCCTTGTTTTAGAGAATACTTCCAAAAAAGTCCCGATTTAGACATACTTAGCCTAAAACTTGGGTACCGCAATTCTGATAATAACTCTCTGCCACTGGCGCAACAAATACAAATAGCAAGTCTATCACGATCGTTTGTCAGAGACAAGGACTTGTTTGTTGTCTTTGATGATGTTACTTCACATGACGAAGAGAATTTCTATGACTACTGGAATCTCTTGCAATTTGGGGTACGTCCGAGTTCAGAGGCAGACATTGAATTAAATAACAATGTGTTCTCAGTAAAGCGAGACTCTGGGTCCGGGTTTGATTACCTGGAAATTGCTTGTGGATCCTTTTCACCATATTATTCGGGAACCGTTAAGGAAACTTCTGTGAATTCATTAGATTTTCCAAATTGTGCAAATTTGCCTTATGATAGTCATATTCGGGGTAAACAAGTCGCAACTGCAGCTCAAAATCCAAAGTTTATTACAGTTTTAGCCCAAAGATCAGGTGGTACTCCCAGAGTGCTTGATTCTGTTACCGTAATTGATTCCATATATTGTACTGCTGTTACAAGTGTATCAAGTAGCGTACCGGCTACGGAAACCTTAACACTTATTGGATGTACTGATGGGGCTGATCAGGCAATTGATATATTAGATACTGCTATTGAGACAGATGGAAAAATGTTTATGGCTACTAAGTATAGAGATGCTCCGTCTATCTCTTTAGATCGATCCATTGTTTTGTTAAATGGAGAATACCTGCAAGTTGATGATACTGATCTCTTGCGTTTGTACAACAGTGATATAAA
>JAJBBD010000292.1 GCA_020532355.1 Candidatus Cloacimonadota bacterium
CCAAAATTGGCTGGCTAAGCCTTGTTAATGCAGTTATTGGAAACGATAACGAGGCTCCCGATTCTCCACAACTTATTAATCACTCCCAACGACATGGAAAATTGATTGTATCCTTTACCCCTCCTACAGATCCCGATTCTCTTTATTATCATGTACAAAGCGATCATGCCGATTTCTACTATGAAACTACTGCCTACTCATCAACTGTTACAATCACCTTTCCCATCAATGGTTCCGGAGAATATAACATTTATGCCATAGACCGTAGCGGGAATCGATCTGTGCCTCTAAATAATAACTATACCTACAAAACTCCAATTCAAAGCATATATTCTCGCCCCAATCCTATACGCTCCAAAAGCCAAGCTTATCTGGATTGGTATATTGATGATTGGCAAGAAGATACGCTTACATTGAGCATTTACTCCATTAGGGGACAACGTGTTCTGAGGCATGTTTTTGCTAATACGTTAAAATATGCTGGCAGCCTTGTACTGAGCGATATTCCTGGCTTTGCATCTCTAAATGCTGGTGTTTACATAATTGAGTTGAAGTCAAATGGAAAAAGCATGAAATGCAAGCTAACTATACTTTAGATAGATGCTAGATTAAGGCTAGTGGATAACATGTGCATAAGTACCAAAGCTATATTTACTCAATATCCTATATCTATGATAAACAGATACTTATGCCTTGACACTTATCCACGATACCATGTGCATAAGTCTGTAGATTACTGATAAGTAAGGAGCTATACCATGCCCCAAATTGAAAGAATTTCAAAGGCAAAAATTGCGGAACTAGCAAAGCTTAAGCACAAAAAATATCGGACTGAATATAAACGGGTGGTCGTGGAAGGGTTCCGTTTAATAAAACAACTAAACGAATTTGGGATAAAACCACTGGAGCTATATTCAACGTCTTTAGAGTCTCACCCAGATTTATGCTCTAAACAAAGTCTTTGCCGCCCTCAGGATTTAAAGCGTATATGTAATAGTGATCATCCTGCTGATCTTGCCGCTCTATATCCAACTCCTGCCACAAGTTCCAAACCCTTCAAACGTGCCTTGTACCTAGATTGTGTTTCCGATCCAGGAAATCTAGGCACAATATTTCGTGCAGTTTCTACATTTGGCATAAATGCTGTTCTGTTATCAAAAGATAGCTGCGAAATAGCCAATCCCAAGGTAATACGCGCTTCCATGGGGGCAGTATATACTACTAACTGGCAATATCTCGATTACGCAGAACTACTAAATTTTCAGTGTCGGAAAGTAGTTTTAGATATGCAAGGCAAAACAGCTTTACCCCAATATTGCCCTACACCAGAACCAGAAATATACATCTTCGGTAGCGAAGCACATGGAATTAGTGACCTATTAAAGGCAAATGCCGACGAATCCATCTTCATACCCATGCAGGGCAAAATGGAATCTTTAAACCTTGCCATGAGTGTTGCAATACTATGCTATCATCTTTTTACAAAAAGACTTTAGGCTTTTAACTTGGCTATTGTGTCATCGCAAAGCTCGTTACTAAGTGCTTGAGATTCGCTTTCCACATATACTCTAATAATGGGTTCTGTGCCAGATTTGCGGATGTGAATCCAATGCTTGTCCTTCACGCCTTTTATGCCATCCTGGTCGTCAATCTCGTATCCGGCAAGTATCTGTGGAACTCTTGCCATAGCAGCATCCATCATTGCAGCCGAGAGTTCGATTTTATTCTTGGCAAAGTAGTATTTGGGTAAATCGGCAACGAGTTCGGAAACTTTTTTCCCACTTTCACATAATAGCCCCAAAACAAGTGCCATCCCTGCCGGAGCATCACGAGTATAATGAACTTCAGGACAAATGATCCCCCCGTTCCCCTCTCCTCCAATGGCTGCACCTATTTCTTGCATCTTTTTACCTACATTTATCTCCCCTACTTTAGTGCGGTATACTCTCACATTATACTTAGCCGCCATATCATCACTCAACATTGAGGTAGAAAGATTAACTACAATATCTCCGTGTTTTTTGGGCAGAACAAAGCTCTGCGCTAAAACAACGCTCAATTCTTCCCCTATGCAATTCCCATTTTCATCAACGATAGAGAGCCTATCTACATCGGGATCGGTAGCAAAGCCAAGGTCAGCATTGTGTATTTTTACCGCTTCTTCTAGCTGATGTAGGTTATGATTTAAAGGTTCGGCAGGATGAGCAAACAGACCTGTGGGTTCGCTGTTTATTCCTATCACAGTACAACCCAAAGCTTCAAGCAACAAAGGAGATATTAAGCCACCAGCTCCATTCACTGAATCGAGAACTACTTTTAACTTGCGCTCGCGAATGAGTTCTAAATTTAAATATGGTATCTTAAGGATTTTTTCTATATGTCTTGTGGTGGCATTCTTATCCACACTCAGCGAACCTACAGCTCTCCAATCCACCCAAATAGGCTTCTCTTCCACCGAATCTAAGAAAGCCGCTGCTTTCGGAGGAGCTAAAAACATGCCATCTTTGTCTATAAACTTCATAGCGTTCCACTCTGGAGGATTATGTGAGGCAGTAATTGCAATACCACCAATGGCATCGCTTTCTTCAACAGCCAAAAGTACGGTAGGGGTGGATACAATACCCAAATCTGTTACATCTAAACCCATGCTGATAATAGTGGCAATGATATTATGCAGCATCGCCTTACCTGTTGTTCTACTATCGCGCCCAACTATTATTCTTCCCTTATGGTAGGCTTGTTTTTGGATCTTTACAAAACTTGCAATGTATTTTTGCACGATGGGAGGAGTAAGTGTTTCGCCATAAATTCCCCTAACACCACTAACGCTAGTCATTAGTTTGCTCATATTATCTCCTTTGTTAAGAAAAGGATGCGAAAACCCAAAAGTTCCCGCATCCATTATTTTGGCTTAGCGCCAGATTATATTCTATTATAAGCCATATTCAGCTCTGCGATCTTCGATCTTGGCTGCTTCACGAGTCTGTTGATACCAGCGTGAAAAAGCCATGTTTTCTAGTTTTTCACGTAATTCATCTTGTTTCTCTGTATCTTTTTCAAAAGCTTCCATATCCGGTTTAGTACGGCTTGTTGCCAAAATTATGTAACTGCCCTTGGGATCATGGATAACGGGAGTCATCTCACCTTCTTCCAGTTTTAGCGCTTCATCGGCAAAGATCTGCGAAACACCTATACCAGGTGCGCTATTACCCCGCTTGAATTTATTGAGATCAAATACTTTCCAGCCTTCTTCTTCAGCTTTGTCAAAATACTGGTCTGGGCTATATTTTGCAGCGAATTCATCTGCTTTTACTTTTGCTTGAGCTATCTTTTCGGTTTTTTCCAATTCGTATCTGATGCGTGCCCGAACTTTTTCAAAATCCTCGTAGTAACTTTTTACGTTTTCGGTAATCTTCCCCACTATCAAGCGTCCTTGTTGATCTTTTAGTAGCTCACTTACCTTACCGGTTTTGGCTTTACTCATCCAGGCAATCAACTGAGGATGTTGACCTATTCCAGCAATGTATTGTGCATCATGAGCAACCCAATCGCTATCCATAGCTTCTATTTCCATGGCTTTAGCTACTTCTTCGGGATTCTTTTTCTTAAGCATTTCCTGAGCTTCCATGGCTCTGTTTTCTATATTAGCTTTAGTCTCTTCGCTTGCTTCTATGCTGATCAGAATATGACTCGCTTCAATTTGAGGCTTGTCGGCAGAGGTACTTACAATACGATCGAGCCGGATAATGTGCCAGCCAAAATCTGATTTCACGGGATTGGATATCTCCCCTTCTTTCAAGGCGAAAGCAGCTTCTTCAAATTCGGGAACCATTTGTCCCTTGCCAAAAACGCCTAAGGAGCCTCCATTTTGCCCGGAACCTGGATCTGTGGAGTAATCCATGGCTAATTGGGCAAAATCTTCACCGGCTTTTGCTCTTGCCGCTATTTGATTGGCCGTTTTTTGAGCTTCTTCGATATCCGCTTTTGAAGGGCTGTCATCAAATATAAAGTATTTCATGCGCGAAGCAGGTCCCTTTTTATATTCTTCTTCTTTTTTCTCGTCATAATACTTTTTGATCTCTTCATCCGATGCTTTTACGTCGGTTATCGTATTGTAATCGAAGAAGATCATGCGCCCGTCTACAATATCATTATCTTTCATGTAATCTGCTTTCAAACTATCTATAGTGATTCCGGCTTCCGCTTTTATTTTATCTTGTAAACGTTTACGGGGCAGATAACTTTTGTAATAATCTTCCAAAACCAAAAAGAAATTGGGGTCGTTCTTCAGAGCTCCCAAATACTTTGTATTATCAAATCTACCATTGGTTTGCAGAGATGGGTTTTGCATCAACTCCTGAGGTGGATTATTCTGCATCTCGGTAAGTATTTCTTCTTCTTTTATCTTGATTTTATGCTTCTTGATCTGTTGGTCCCAGATTATCTCGTCCACCAATTCTTGCCAAGCTTGGTTTTCAAGGTTACGCCGGGTGTTATCATCTACTGCTTGGTTGGGATTGCTTTCCGTATGTCGGGCATAAACTTCCTGAATTTTAGCCTGATACATCTCAAAGCTGATTTTTGTCCCAGCTACTTTACCCACATAAGGCTTCGGCGTAAAAATCTCTACCACACCTATGGCTCCCATCCCTAGGATGAAGATAATAGCCACAAAGTAGATTATGACCTTCTGTTTCTTTCTCAAGTTTTCGAGCATTCTATCCTCCACAATGGATCGTAATTTTCTTTAGAGAGCCAATTTTCTAGAATTCACTTTTTATACAAGGTTTTTTTTGCTCTGATCTCTTTTTAAGGGGATAAAGCTATACATATTGTACGCATATCTTTATGATACATAATAAGATGCACCGATCACAGAAAAGTGTTCTACAATTAATGCTTGACAATTAGTGGCTTCTTCAAAATTTTGGGCGAACATAATCGCTCAGTTTTGGGGCATTAGCTCAGCTGGGAGAGCGCATGACTGGCAGTCATGAGGTCAGCGGTTCGATCCCGCTATGCTCCACCAAATACATAAGCGACCTGGTTCTTCAATCGGGTCGTTTTTTTATTGAAGTGAACTAACAGGATAATGGCTAAGATTTTTTCCTTGACCTGTGTGGCATTTTTATAGTCTGACCCTTATGTGTTTTTATTTAAAGACTTAAGTATATAAATCAATGAGGTAATACAGTGAGTAAAACAGATTTGATCAACAAAATTAGCAAACAAGCAAAAGTGGCGAGACAGGCGATTTTATATATGACTACTCTAGCCGGTAGCGGTCATCCTGGCGGTTCTATGTCCAGCATAGATATTATGCTTTGTATTTACAATACAATGCGCCACAATCCAGATTTCCCCGCTTGGGAAGAACGGGATAAGATGGTCGTTTCTATCGGACACATCTCCCCTGCCGTGTACAGTTGTTTGGGCATAATGGGATACTTCCCTTTGGAGAATGCTATCGCGAATTTCCGTCAGTTTGGCAGCATCTTTGAAGGTCATATAGAACGCGATGTTCCAGGAGTTGAATGGAGTTCGGGAAATCTGGGGCAAGGACTCTCTGCCGCTACAGGTTTTGCTATTGCCTCCAAAATAAAAAAACTGGGAAGCAGTGTTTTTGTTATGATGGGCGATGGAGAACAGCAAAAAGGGCAGCTTAGTGAAGCGCGTCGTTTTGCAGCTAAATATAAGCTAAATAACCTTACGGCAGTTGTAGATTATAATCAATTGCAAATTTCGGGATCTATCCACGATGTTATGCCCCAGAATATTAGGAAGAATTGGGAATCGGACGGATGGCAAGTTATGGAAGTAAATGGGCACGATATTTCCTTGATATTGCAAACTTTAGAAGACGCCCGCAATATCGATAAACCGGTAATGATTCTTGCCCATACCGTGATGGGTAAGGGTGTTGGCTTTATGGAAAATAAAGCAAAGTATCACGGCTCAACCTTATCCATAGAACAGTGCGCAGAAGCTCTTGCCGAACTTGGCGTAGCTAACGAATTAGACAAATATCAAAGCATACGTAACTCATTTAAGATAGTTGAACACCAGCCCAAACTTGATTTTCACCCAAATCTGGAACTTAAGCCGGGAAAGCCGATTCTTTACAGCTCCGAGAGTGATTGCCGCAGTGCTTGGGGTAAGGCTATTGCCGATTTGGGTAAGCTCAACGAAACAAGTGAAAACCCAATTGTGATTGTTGATTGCGACCTTGCCAGTAGCGTTAAAACAGCAGACTTTCGAGATGCTATACCCCAACGTTTCCTGCAATCTGGAATAATGGAACACCACGCCGCCGTAATGAGTGGCGCTATCTCTACTATGGGTATCCAGTGTTTTTGGTCCGATTTCGGTGTGTTTGGCATTGATGAAACCTACAATATGCAGCGCCTGAACGACATCAATCATGCAAATCTTAAAACTGTGGTTACTCATGTAGGCATAGATGTGGGTGAAGATGGCAAAACCCATCAATGCATTGACTATATCGCCCAGGCTCGAAATCTGTTCGATACAAAAATAATATGCCCTGCCGATGCTAATCAGACCGATCGTATTATTCGGTGGCTAATAGATAAACCCGGAAACTACATGGTGGCAATGGGACGCTCGAAGCTGCCTATATTAAAAGATCAGGATGGGGAAATATTTTATGATACAGATTACTGTTTCGAATATGGTAAAGCAGATATCCTGCGTATCGGAGATCAGGGAACCGTTTTCGTGTGTGGTACTCCCACGGCCAGAGCAACTAAGGCAGTTGACGCTCTGCGAGAAGAGGGAATATTTGTGGAGCTGGTTGCTGTATCTTGCCCCCTTGAAGTATCTCAAGAACTTATCATCGAAGCAGCTCGTAGAGGAGCAATTTTCAGCGTGGAAGACCATAGCATTAATGGCGGTTTGGGAACAACTATTGCCGAAGCTATTGTTACAACCGGAGTAAGTGCTAAGCTGATCCGTTGTGGTGTAGATAGCTATCCCATATCAGGCGAAGCTGAAGACCTTTTCAAAGCCTATAAGATGGATTTTGCATCTCTTAAAAAGAGATTTAGAGAACAACTTCAATAATCTTTCCGCAAGTATGATCTCCGAATGCACGGTGTATTTTCAGTTATTAACCCTATAAACCATGCGCTATGAGTAATTGTTCTTAACTAATTACTTTAAACAGGTGTTATCGAAGGTTCAAGCAGAGATCATCCTGCAGGTAAGGCAATAATGCGGGCTGAAACTACCCTAATCATAGCTTTATACAGTGAGATAAGCAGGCGTAAATGATCTGCCTATACTCAACATTCTGCTGGTTAGATTGCGTTGAATTCCCGATAAATATCTGTTGACAGTAGTTAGTTGCTCTAAAAATAAGCAATAGGAAGCTGCAAGATTGTTCTAAGGCTACCCCTAGCAAATATATACTAATAAGTCTATGATAAGAATTTTGTAAGGATGTCCAGAATATAAAATGAACCGTGATTTCTTTCGCCCTGCCCTTTTAGTTTTGCTGGCAGTTATTTTTACAGGCGTACTAGCTTGGCTATTACCCGCTTGGAGCAATGATTTTTTCAGCATTCGGAAGATGAAATGGTTCACTGCCTTGAAGGCACCTGTGGTTGAGACAGATTCACTGCTCCAATCCGCTGAGCCAATTGAACATACTCAAAAAGAACTCAGGCCATTTATCAAAGAAATTGCCTCAATGGAAATGTTGCCAGGGGCTACTCCGCTTTTCGATCGCACCACATTTAGTAAACATCGAAAGCAAGTGCGAATTGCCTATTATAGTGATTCTATTATAGAAGGCGATCTGCTCACTGCCCCCCTAAGATATTCTATGCAAAACGTTTATGGTGGCAGCGGAGTAGGCATGATGCCCATAACCTCCATTGTATCTGGTTTCAGACAAACTATCAGGCATGACTTTTCTAAAAATTGGGAAACAATCTCTTTTATGAGTCACGGTAAAAACGATGTTTCCTTGGGCATTACCGGTTATACATTTATTCCAAGACCATACTATCTGGCTCAACAAAGCATCGAGGTGAATCCTGCCGACACCTTATTTGTGGCGGATAGCCTTGCAAGCAGTAAAATCAAAGAAGCCAAGACTGAGACTGCCCGGTTTTACGTAGATTACAATCCTTGGGTAGAATACAAAGCGGTTGATATTGCGGGAGGCGCAGAAAGCTTTGACCAAATACGCTTGTTTTACAGTCATGCTTCCGATAGCTCTTATATTCGGGTGAGCTACGATTCTGGTTCATATCAAACGATTTGCTTAAGGGAAGGCACGGAATTACAAGAACTGGATTTAAGCCCTACTAGTCCGGTAAAGGCAATTAAAATCGAATTTGCCGCAAACGACCCGATAAGAGTATATGGAGTTTCATTTGATAGCAATAAGGGGATATTTGTAGATAATTATCCCATCCGAGGTTATTCCGGTATGTATTTTCAGCGAATTCACTCCAACGTGCTTAGTGAATTCCAGAAATATCTAGATTATAGATTGGTAGTTCTTCAATATGGGGGAAACATATCAAACCCCAAAGTAACAGATTATAGCAATTATAAAACCGCTATGATACGTACAATACGCCATCTACAAGAATCTTTAGATAATGTACCTATCCTCATAGTAAGCGTTCAAGATCGCAGCATCAAAGATAGTGCTGGGTATAAAACTTCACCGGATATTCCACTATTGGTAAAAGCACAAAGTGAAGTGGCAGCGGAAACCGGTTGCGCATTTTGGAACCTCTATGAAGCAATGGGAGGTTACAATTCCATGCCGGGTTATGTAAACCAAAATCCACCCTGGGCAGGAAGGGATTATACCCACTTTACGCGCCGTGGTGCAGATCATCTAGCCGAACTCTTACTTGATTTTCTTAAGGGTGAAGAATGAGATTTCGTGAGTTAACCCTCATTGCCTTAATGCTTTTTGGCTCGCTATTTTTGCTTGTTTTCGCAAAATCCGGCTACGATGTACAAACAGACCTCTTTAGCGAAGATGAGTATCCTGATGATTTGGATACCTTGGAAGAGTTTATTCAAAGTTATTACCTGCTTTTAGATAGCGATACGTATCTGAAAGATTATAGCTATGTAAATCCAGAAGTGAATGCGCTACAAAATGATCAGGAATCTCTTAACACTTTCTACATGAAATTGCTACAATTAAGAAACGGCATCAGAGATCAGGTAATCATCTATCAAATTGGAGATTCTCATATTCAAAGCGGATATTTTAGTGGCACAGCGCGGAGTGCATTACAAAAATACTTTGGCAATGCCGGTCGAGGACTTATCTTCCCTTATAGGCTTGCAAAAACCAATCAACCGGATGATTATCAGATAACTTCCCCTAGCAGATTAAAACGTAAGGATAAACCCTGTAGCTTAAGCGGCTATACGTTAAGCGTAGATTCTGAAGCAGAATTGAAGATTAAAACCAACGCATTCTTCAAGATAGATTGTACTTTCGATCAAGCGCTATTATACGCAAATAACGAGGCAAACCTGATTTTGGAGGAACAAGATGGCGCTAGTGAGCTAACCCGTAAAGAACTAGAAGATTACTCTATCCACCATATCCGATATCAAAGCGCAATAAATACGGCAAACATTAAGCTCCCTTCTACTTTGGACGAATTGTACGGAATTAGCATTGAACGTAGCGAAGCAGGTTTATTATACCATTCAATGGGTGTTAATGGTGCAGGATTCTACACATTGGCTAAACAAGATATGTTGTTTGAGCAAATCTCTTTGTTAAATCCAGATTTGATTGTGGTATCTTTGGGTACTAACGATGCGCAGGGTAAGTATCGCCGTAGTGCGGTAGAAAAGAACATCGAAGACTTTATGCGCAGATTGGAAAACAGTAATCAAAACACTCCAATACTCTTTACTTTGGCTCCAGATTCCCGTAAAAATGGCAAGATCAACGCTGACATCAGCAATGTAAATAAGCTTATTCAAGAGTATGCAAAAGACAATAATCATGCTGTGTGGAACCTTTTTGAGATAATGGGAGGTGCTGGGAGTATCACTAATTGGCGCAACAATGCCATGGCCGCAAAGGATCTTCTTCATTTTACGCCCAAGGGTTATATGTTGCAGGGACATTTATTCTACCAGGCTATCATTAAGGGTTATAAAGAGTTTAGCGAAAAAAGAGATAAATGATGAAATACATTTTGCAAAGTATCATGCAATCTCTAAACTACGATGCTGCCAATCCATTATTATTCAACAGTAGCTTCTTCCTGTTTTTCTTTCTCGTTATTATGCTATTTTACCCGTTTCTGGCGGATCGCAGTAAAACCCGAACCTGGTATTTGTTGTTAGTATCTTTGTATTTCTATTTCAAGACCAGTGGCATTTTTGTTGTGCTGCTATTGATTACTGCAGCTATAAATTTTGTTTTGGGCAAAGCAATTTATCGCAGTAAAAGTAGGCAAACTAAAAGAACTTGGCTTCTTCTGAGTTTGTTGTGGAATCTGGGTTCTTTAGGGTATTTCAAATACACCAATTTTATCGTCGAGACTATCAATCAACTCTTTGGTGGTTCTCTGCCGGCAATGGATATATTTTTACCCGTAGGCATAAGCTTTTTTACCTTTCAAACATGGAGTTATACATTAGACATTTATTATGGCAGACTGGATGCCATCCCCAGTTTTAAAGATTTTGCCTTTTTTGTATCTTTCTTTCCTCAACTTGTAGCTGGACCAATCGTCCGTGCCAGCTATTTCATTCCCCAAATCCATAAGAAGTTATCACTCGATAGAGATACTATCTCACGGGCTTTAGTACTCATCTTTGCCGGTTTACTAAAAAAAGGCGTAATCGCAGATTATCTTTCTGTAAATTTTGTCGATAGAGTGTTCGATAATCCTGCCCTATTTTCGGGGTTGGAGAACTTGATTGGAGTGTATGCCTATGCATTGCAGATATATTGCGACTTTAGCGGATACTCTGATATCGCAATTGGTTTGGCTGCACTAATGGGGTTTAATTTACCCATAAACTTCAATAGCCCCTATAAAGCGTACAGTATTACAGATTTCTGGCGAAGGTGGCATATCTCTCTATCTACATGGTTGAGAGATTACCTCTATATACCGCTGGGAGGAAATCGCAAGGGAAAAGCCCGCCAACATGCAAACCTTATGATTACCATGTTATTAGGAGGCTTATGGCACGGTGCAAGTTGGAACTTTGTGTTTTGGGGAGCCTTGCACGGTGTAGCTTTGATGATTGATAAAATATGGATTAATACTAAACTTGCCCAGAGTGCTATATTCCGCTTTTTTAGTACTATTCTTACTTTTCATTTTGTGTGTTTTAGCTGGATCTTTTTCCGCAGCCGTAGTTTCGCAGGCGCACAAGAGATGATTGTGCGCATATCAGGATCGTTTAATTTATCTCTGTTTTCTTTATGGATCTCAGAATACCGCATTGTAGCAGCACTTATTCTGATCGGTTTTTTAAGCCATTGGCAGCCTGAAAGCTGGGAGAAACAATATCAAAAGTATCTTTGCAAACTTCCCCTCATCATGCAATCGCTAGTTATGGCATTGATAATCTGGATTCTATATCAAGCCCGAAGTGCAGACATTCAGCCCTTTATATACTTTCAATTTTAGGAGTAATGATGAACTATATTGATCCCGTCTTACATAATTACGCTTGGGGTTCTCACACATTTATACAGCAATTCTTGAATATTGAGCATCCCGAACCTTTAGCGGAGGCATGGTATTCTGCGCATCCCCAAGCCCCTTCTATGGTTGGCAAATCTCCTCTTGATGTTTTAATTAAGCAGAATCCGGAGTATTGGTTGGGTTCCATCAATTCCAAGCTTCCCTTTTTGCTAAAGGTTTTAGCGGCAGATCAAGCTCTTTCCCTCCAGGTTCATCCTTCGAAAAAGCAAGCCGAGGAAGGCTTTATACGCGAAAACGACAAGCAAATTCCAATTGATGCGCCTCAACGAAATTATCGGGATGATAATCATAAACCCGAAATGATAATGGCGCTAACCGATTTTTATGCCATGTGTGGGTTTCGGAACTATAACGATATTATTATGCTTTTTAAGCATTTCAAACTCGGCACTCTATTTAGTACTTATCAGTATTTTGCCAAAGATCCTTCTCCAGATTCTTTTCAAGCTTTTTATCAAGAAATACTTGAAAGAAAGCCCATGCCTCAACTCGCAGAACATATCCTAAAGCTACATAATTCTGATAGGTGGGAAAACGAATTAAAATGGACGAAGTATCTTCTTTCTTTATATCCAGAAGACTGCACCGCGATATCTCCCTTGCTTTTGAACCTTATTCACTTGAAACCTTTTCAGGCAATCTTTTTGGAATCAGGAATAGTGCATGCCTACCTACAGGGAGCAGGAATAGAAATAATGGCCGCAAGTGATAACGTTCTCCGTGCTGGGCTTAGCCCCAAACACATTGATGTGGAAGAGCTTTTAAAAGTAATGCGATATTCACCATATCAACCATCCATATATCCAGCTCAAAGCGCCAAGCATCACCTAATAGAATATTCCAATCCCACATCTGATTTCTTGCTTTCCCGAGTTTTAATAGATTCTAAATACTCTTTACCCAATAAATCTGGAGTGCGTATTTTGCTGAACCTAGATGGTGACTGCACTTTACTACATAAAAGCGAAGAAATACATCTAAAAAAGGGGAGTGCAGTAATCCTTCCTTCTGCCAAACAAGATATTAGTATTATTGGTAATGCTCATATTATAATGGCTAGTGACGGTACAAAATAAGCTCTTTTTTTACTTCTGGATAGCATGAGTCTTGAAGCCTCTATCCTTTCTACGCAACAAGTATCATATCCTCAAATATGGCGATAAATGGGAGGAGGATCAGCAGTTGATGATTCCAGAGACCATTTCACATCCATATATAGCAGATTATTAGGCAACCGTCTCTTTATGCTTTAACGCAGAATTATCGATGCTTTAGGGAGTTATTAACCTACACATACAAGAGCATCTCTGCTTAAACCTACGCTAATATCAGCTTGAAGCATTAAGAGAAAGGCATTATACGAAAAAGAACTTGACGAATAATTGGCTACATACTCTCTTGAAAAGAAAAGTAAATAGTTATGGAGCAAATAAATGAGTCCTACTCCGCGCGGTGAAAGATTGATAATAGCGTTATTGGGAAGAAGAAATGCAGGTAAATCGAGCTTGATAAATGCCATTATTGGGCAGGAAATCGCAATAGTATCCGAGACTCCGGGAACAACTACCGATCCGGTGGATAAACACTACGAATTGTTGCCACTTGGGGCGGTAACATTCTACGATACGGCAGGTGTTGACGATGAGGGCGAACTTGGTGCAAAACGAGTGGCAGCTACCAGAAAGATATTGTATCGAGCAGATATAGTAGTTTTTGTAAATGATGGCAATGCTTTAGATATGCATGAATTGGATATGCTTGAGCGCGTCCGGGAAATGGACATACCACTTTTAATGGTGTTCAATAAAGCGGATATAAAACTGGCTGATGCTCAGAATATCGAGTATTGCAGCCTACGCAATATCCCATATATAAACCTTTCCGCCAAGAATAAAACTGGTATTTTGGAAGCCAAAAACGAAATTATCCGCCTTGCTCCCAAACACTTAAGCGAGAATAGGATTTTACTAGGCGATATTATTAAACCCAAGGCCAAAGTGATATTGGTTTGCCCCATAGATAGCGCTGCTCCCAAGGGACGCCTCATTTTACCTCAAGTGCAGGCTATTCGCGATATTCTTGATTCTAACGCCATAAGCATAGTGGTAAAAGAAACGGAGTTGAAAGATGCTTTGGCTATGATGGAACAAGCTCCCGATTTGGTAGTTACGGATTCTCAAGCTATCGAACAAGTAAATAGAGAAACGCCGAATAACGTGGAGCTTACAACCTTTTCCATTCTTTATGCTCGTTATAAAGGAGAACTGGATATTTTACTTACCGGCATACGCCAAATAGACAAACTAAGAGATAATGACAAGGTATTGATCGCTGAAGCCTGTTCGCATCATGTGCAAGAAGATGACATAGGCAGAGTAAAACTGCCAAAATGGATTAGCGAATACACAAAAAAGAAACTGACATTCGAAACTTATGCCGGACACGATTTCCCTGAAAATCTTGAAGAATACGCTTTGTGTGTGCACTGCGGAGGCTGCATGATAAATGTATCGGAGATGAATCATCGCATCTTGGAATGCCATCGACGAGGAGTTCCTATCACAAACTATGGTCTTACCATCTGTAAAGTTCACGGAAGTTTTGAACGAGCCATAAAACCTTTGTTGCGAGTAAAAAAGTGAAGTATATAGTATCTGTTTTGCAGTATAAGCCCCAGTTCTTGAAACCTGATGAAAACTTCGCAAGGTTGAAAGATATGATTATTCAGCTAGACAGTGACTTGGTAGTTTTGCCAGAATTAGCTCTTTCAGGATATGTGTTTACAGATAAAGAAGAGCTAAACCAAGTGGCAGAAAGCATTCCAGGAGGATCCATATTTGGAGCTATGCGAGAGCTTTCTGCCAAACAAAACTTATCTATATGCTATGGATTCCCAGAGAAGGATGGCGATACATATTATAATAGCAGTGCCTTAGTAAATCCTGATGGAACATACTTTGTTTACCGTAAGATTCATCTCTTCTTTAGAGAAAAAATCTTCTTCTCTTCTGGGGAAGATCCATTCTTTGTGTGTCCGGCAAAAAACGGGATAAAGATCGGTATGATGATCTGTTTCGATTGGCAGTTTCCAGAATCTGCGCGCAGCCTTGCATTGAAAGGAGCTCAGATCATCTGTCATCCATCAAATCTGGTTTTACCATGGTGTCAAGACGCCATGAAAATACGCTCTTTAGAAAATAGAGTATATAGTATCACGTCAAACCGTACCGGAACCGAAATCAATGGCGAGCAGAGTGAATATTTTACCGGAGGAAGCCAGATTTTGGGAACTAAGGGTGAAATCCTAATTCGTATGAATGACACTGAAGAAGGGATTTATAGTGTAGAAATCGATCCAGCTTTGGCAGACAATAAACAAGTAACCGATTTTAACAATGCATTCGGCGATCGTCGCCCATCGATGTATTTTTTGCCATGAATAAAACAACTGCCCAGAAAAGGATTTATGAGCTTAGCACCCAGATAGAAAAGCATAATCAGCTTTACTATAGAGATGCAAATCCCGAGATTAGCGATTTTGAATATGATCTTTTGGTGCAAGAACTAAAAGAGATGTGTCGGCAATATCCTGATTTGTGCCCCAAAGTATTATCACAAGTTGGTAACGACCTCTCTGAAATGGGTAAAACAATAGCCCACAAACAGCGTATGATAAGCTTGGATAACGCCTTTTCTCTGGAAGAACTTATAGCTTGGTGGGATAGAATCGCTCTTGAAGAAGGCAACTTGGTGCCTGTATGTGCAGAGTTGAAAATAGACGGATTTGGCATCAATTTGTTTTACAAAAATGGCAGTTTGCAATATGCCAGTACACGTGGTGACGGCTTAAAAGGCGAAGATGTTACCCAAAACTTCCTAACTCTTCCCAATATCCCCAATCGAATCTCTTTTGCTGGAGAAATTGAAATAAGAGGAGAGATATACTTTCCGGTTCAAGAATTCTTGGCTCTGAATGATGAACGCAGAGAACAGGGAGAGAAACTATTTGCGAACCCCCGCAATGCTGCGGCTGGCTCGATAAAACTGAAGAAAAAAGAAGAAGTCTCCAAAAGACCTTTACGGGCTCTTTTTTACACAATCGGATTAGCTTTGCCCACAGTGCCTTGCTCTACGCAAGAGGAGCTATTGACTTGGTTGCAAGATAATGGTTTTCCTGTGGCGAAACAGCATTCTTTGTGTAGCACACATCAAGATTTGATTTCTTTTTGCACTTCCATAGAAAGCCACAGAGCAGATTTAGAGTATGATATAGACGGAATTGTAGTAAAGATAAATGACTTTAATCTACAAAGAAAACTTGGCTTCACTGCCAAGAGCCCAAAGTGGGCAATAGCCTATAAGTTTAAGCCCGAAGAAAAAGAAACAAAACTACTAAAAGTAGAATTTCAAGTAGGGAGAACTGGCGCCGTAACTCCGGTTGCCATTTTGGAACCGGTATACATATCTGGTTCAACAGTTTCTAGAAGCACGCTGCATAACTTTGATGAGATCCGTAGATTGGGTCTACATGAGGGTGATACTATTAAGCTTATCAAAAGCGGTGAGATTATTCCCAAAATCATTGCGGTAAATACTGATAAGCGGATTGATGATGCTTCTAGAATAAGTTTGCCTCACAACTGCCCGGTTTGCAATAGCCCACTATCCCGAGAAGCTGATGCGGCAATTGATTATTGCACTTCGGCAGATTGCCCCGCTCAATTAGCACGGAGTATTGAGCATTTTGTGTCTCGCGAAGCGATGGATATATCGGGTTTGGGTGCTTCCCTAATTTCTAGATTTTTAGATGAAGGTATCATAAGCAGTATTGAGGATCTGTATGATTTGGAGTATGAGCGCATAGCAAATCTTGAGCGCTTGGGAGAACGTTCTGCCCGCAATCTTTTAAAGGCAATCGAGAACTCGAAACAACAAAACTTCGATCGCGTATTATTCGCTTTAGGAATAAGATTTGTAGGTGCAGTCACTGCTCGCAACCTCGCTATTCATTTTGGCAGTATCAAGGCTTTACAAAACGCCAGTTTGGAAGAATTGGCATCCGTACCAGAAGTAGGAGATAAAATTGCCCTGGCAATTCGAGAATTCTTCGAAAATTACAAGAATAAAGTACTTATCCAAAAACTTGAAGCTGCTGGCTTACAAATGGTTTACAGATCTGAAACTCAATCTGAGGCATTATCAGGGAAGAGCTTTTTACTAACTGGATCTATGGTAAGATATAGCCGTAAAGACTTGGAAAACCTCATTAGAAGCCATAATGGAAAGATCTTAAGCAGCGTCTCAAAAGCCCTGGATTATCTCGTTGTGGGAGAAAAACCTGGTTCTAAGCTTACCAAAGCTGAAAAAATTCCCAGCATCAAGATTATCAGTGAAGAAGATTTGTTATACATGATGGAGCCTAATAGATGATATTGAAACGCTACATTTTGCGCGAACACATCTCCCCCTTCTTGATATCTCTTTTAGTGGTAACATTCGTGCTTCTGATAGATAAAATTATCGATTTGCTAAATCTTATTATCGAAAAACAACTCCCTATCGGAATTGTAATTGAAGTTTTTGGTTTATCTTTGCCATATATGTTAGCTCTATCCATACCTATGGCTGTTTTAGTGGCAACGATTCTTGCGTTTGGGCGCATGAGTGTAGATCGTGAAATCATCGCCGTAAAATCCAGCGGAGTGAATATATATAACATGCTCGGACCTTTATTTATTGCCGCCCTAATGCTTACCGCACTGATGGTGTATTTTAATCATTGGTTTTTACCAGATACAAATCACCGACTTAAGAACCTGATGTTAAAAGTAGCATATTATAAGCCAATGACCATTATTGAACCCGGAGAATACAATCACTTGCTGGATTACACGGTATGGTGTGGAGATAACAACGAAGAAGAATTAAGAGATGTGTTAATTTACGATCGTAGTGAAAGTAGGGCTCCCAGAACAATTTATGCTGAAAGCGGAAAAGTAATACAGATGAACAATGGGAATGCCCTGCGCATAGTTTTGAATAATGGTGAAATGCAGCAACGAAACGAGCGAGAACAAGGTAAGTTTCAAACTACTAGCTTTATAAGATACGTTATTAATGTGAGAGATCTAGGAAATCGGGCTGATGTTTTTGAAACTGGATACCGTAGCGACAGAGAAATGACTTATGGACAACTCACGCATGCGATCGATGAACACCAAAAAGAGCTGACGGCAAAAAAAGAAGAGGTTCAAAGGCTACAAGCTCGCATTAGTGCCGGGACTCTTAATCCAGATCCTTATGTGAGCCAAAATGAGCAACGCAAATTATATTCCATGCAACAAGTCGCCCAAAACAGAATCGATGAACTGGAGGCAAACATTCAATCCATGTTGGTTGAATATCATAAGAAATTTGCTCTCTCCTTTGCTATTATTATTTTTGTGATGATTGGGGTTCCTCTGGGCTTAATGACTCGCACAAGTGGCATCGGAATGGCTTTTAGCGTATCTAGCATTATCTTTCTTGTGTATTATGTTGCCCTAAATATGGGCGAACAGTTAGCCGATAAGGGACAGTTTAATCCCTTCCTATCAATGTGGTTTTCGAATATTATATTTTTCATTTTGGCATGCTTTCTGATTGCGGGCTCAATTAGAGATAAACGCCTCTTCGATATGCAGGTTTTGATATGGAGAATAAAGCATTTGCGCAGCGGCAAAACTCCTCCTCCAGATGAGATTGTACACTAATGAGAAAGCTGGATCGCTATATACTGCGTGAGTTCTTGCGCACTTATCTGATAATTTTCTTTAGTTTCGCTGTTGTATTTATTGTAATTGATGTAGTAGATAACTTACCCAGATTACTGAGAGCGGGGGCTTCTGTAGATTTGGCTATTACATATTACTTGCTCCGTTTACCATATCTTATTGTACTAACATCTCCGGTAACTGTACTGTTAACAGGGTTGTTTATGATGAACGCTTTAGCAAAACATAATGAATCAGTAGCAATACGAGCTGCGGGAGTAAGCATCAAGCGAGCCATGCTTCCGTTGTTTGGAGTTGGACTAGTAATCTCTATTGCCGTAGCTACTTTAGGAGAATATGTTTTGCCCTATGCAGAATCTCAAAGAGACGTTGTGTATAATGTTAAAATCAAGGGTGAACAACCTGATGACCAAATGCTTAAGGCACGCATCCATTATCGAGGAGAAGAAAACGATTTCTATTATTTTGGATTTTTCGATGGATATAAAAATACTCTGCGGATAATTGACCTTACCAGAATTGATTTTGAAAGCTCGCAAGTAATAGAAAAAATCAGCGCTGCCAGTGCCACATGGACTGGCGATGAATGGGAGCTTTTTGATTGTGATATCCGCCGCTTTAGCAATGGGCGTCAAATCTATTCGACTCATTTTCCCAGTACCCGAATGCCATTGTTGGATGTTGAACCAAAAGACTTTGTGCGTATAACCAAAAAGACTCTTTCGTTGAATTTTCTTGAGTTATGGGATTACATTGGAAGATTACAAAAAATGGGAGAAGATGCCAGCAGAGAAATAGTGGATCTGCATATGAAAGTTTCTTTCCCACTTACAAATCTGATCGTAATTTTCTTCTTTATTCCGATAGCCACATCAAATACTCGTAGCAAGGGACGAGGCTGGGTATTCATGCTGGGACTTGCTGTTTGTTTTGCATATCTAATTATTGTGCAGATTAGTCAAAGTTTAGGATACAACGGCATTATCCCGCCGGTTTGGGCGGCATGGGCACCAAATCTTTTCTTTAGCTTGCTGGGTTTTCTATTTTTATATAAAGCTGAGGTATGAACACAGTTTATCATAATTTAAACATCATAAAGTCCTTTGCAAAGCATAGACGTATGTTCCATGCGGCTGGTGCCTGGATAGATTATCAGCGATCTCTTAAGACCAAACAGGTTCATTTAAACCACTATCCTCCAGCTTTAATGATTGAACCGACAAATATTTGCAATCTTAAGTGTCCACTCTGCCCGAGTGGGAATGGCAGCCTTAAACGACAGCGAGGAATGATGTCTCTAGCTCAATTCTGTAATGTTGTCGATTTGATTTATAAGAATATCGGAATGCTAATTTTGTGGAATCAGGGAGAGCCATATCTCAACAAGGATTTCAATGATATGGTACATTATGCCTCATCAAAAAGTCTTTATACCATGACTTCCACCAACGCAAGTTTGGATCTTGATGCAGAAGCAATAGTGCACAGCGGTTTGAACAAACTGATAATCTCGATGGATGGCCTCTCGGAAAAGACTTACAATCAATACCGTGTTAACGGAGATTATCAAATCGTCCTAAAGAATATGGAAGCCCTTGTATCTGCTAAAACAAAGCTGAAAAGCAAATCACCATATTTGGTATGGCAATTCATAATTATGCGCCAGAATGAACATGAAATCCCCAGAGTAAAAAGCATGGCTCGCCAAATTGGCATCGATAAACTTGAATTCAAAACAGTGCAAATATATAAAGAAGAAGATCTTATCTTTTTGCCAGTAAATCACGAATTCAGTAGATACCATATTCAAGGTAATAAATTCGAGCTAAAAACGGAATTACTGAATCGCTGCCGAAGGTTGTGGACTCAACCGGTTATTAACTGGGATCTAGAATTAAGTATCTGCTGTTACGATAAAGATTTACAATACCGGATCGGCAATATACTTGAGCATGGATTTTACCAGCTTTGGACAAGTTCTGTGATGAACAGGTTCCGAACCGAGATTCTTAATAATCGCTCCCAATTTGAAATATGCCGAAACTGCGGAGAAGGCATTGTACAAAAAGTAAAGCTATAGGCATTCATAAGCTTTTTAGCCAACAGTTTCATGAATGCTTTCGAAGCATCTTACTCAAGAAAGTAAATTGCCTTAATGGGATCGATATGAGCGGCTTTAAGTGCTGGATACAAACCGGAAGCGAATCCTATCAGAACCGAGAATAAAAGCCCTACCAGCACTCCCGGAACTGGCAAATAAAGAGGAAAATTTATCATATTTCCTACAATGCTTATTAAAATCCATGCTATGCCTATTCCAGCCAATGCTCCAATAAGAGCTAAAGCTAATGCCTCAAATATGAAGTAAAAGAAGATATCCTGTTCGGTAGCACCAATGCTTTTACGAATCCCAATTTCGGTCATACGTTCTTGAATAGATATTAGTAAAGTGGAGAATAGCCCAATCCCACCAACAATCAATGATATTGAAGCAATTGCCGAAAGAGTTATATTCCATTTTTTCATCTGGCGATCTATTTCGGAACTGATGTTGAGCATCATTGCTCCGATATCCATAAAGTTAAAGCTGGGATACATATTATGGCGTGCAAGAAGTATTTGTCTGGCTTTGGATTTCATTTTATTGAATGAGGCATTATCATGCGCCTGAAGATAAATCATCGGTACCTGCTTGCCTACTCCAAATCGTAATGAACCATATTTTAAGGGTATATACACGGCTTGCATTTCGAAGTTGCGCTCCCAGGTATTAAAGTGCATACCATTGCCATCGTTTAAAACATCAGAACCTAAAACACCAATCACTCTATATCGATGATCTCCTAAAACCAATTGTTCACCCAATACATCTTTATTAGGAAAGTACTTTTCTGCATATCTGTAGCCAAGAATAGCAACTGGAAGCCCTTGCTCCTGCTCAACCGGACTAAACAGACGCCCTTTAGAGATCTCATAACTCTTGCTTTCAAAGAAATAGTTTTCGGTAGCCTTTACACTAATGTAGTTATCCTGATTACCCAGACGCTGCAGACTGCTGGTTTCTGCCATTGCATAAATACCTTTATAATCCAGTTCGTTTTTGATGGCGTTGTAATCGTCAAGATCTAAGCTTCGGGGGTTACGCCGCGCTCTACGCACAGTTTTTACTGCCGAACGTTGATCATCATCGACAATACTACCCCCACTGCTGGTAATAACTACCGAATAATTCCAACCCATCCCTTCCATGTTTTTATTAATCAGGTTTTTTAGGGCATACACACTGGAAAACATAGTTACTACAGCCATAACACCAATTACAATGCCTATTGTGGTAAGGAAACTGCGCATTTTATGGGTAGCAATGCTTACAACTGCACTTCGGATTCCATCACCAATATGCATCGTTTACTCCACTATATATTTACATTTAGGACATTGAAGATAGTGCCCTTTGGCTTTGCTGTATTTTTCCACTAAATAGTCGTTTCCACAATGACTGCATTTTTGTGCTACAGGTTTATCGTTAGATATCCACTTACATTCCGGATAACGTGAACAGGCATAAAAAGGACTGCCTTTCTTGCTCCTGCGTGCCACCACTTCGCCGATTTTACATTCCGGACACGCTATTCCGGTTGTTTTTGGACGAGCATACTTACACTTAGGGTAATTGCTACAGGCTATAAAAGCCCCAAATTTGCCTGTTCTTTCCATCAACGGACTTCCGCATTTAGGACACTTTTCATCTAAGGTTACAGGCTCTGTAATCTGGATATTTCCTTTTTCGTCCCGAGTAAAATTCTTGCTATTTTTACACTTGGGAAACTGATCACAGGCAAGGAACTCTCCGCTTCTGGAGCGCTTAACTACCATTTTGCCTACCTTGCATAAATCGCAGATAATTCCCGTATCTTGAATTAAAGCCTGTTTTTCCTTTTTTATATCTACTTTGCTTATTAGAGTTTGCATCTCATCGTAATAGCTCTTTACTAGCCTGTGCCATATTATTTTACCATATTCAACTTCATCCAGTTTGTCTTCCATTTTAGCTGTAAATTTGACGTTAAACAACTGATCGAATTTATCGGTTAAAAAGCTGTTTACATCCAGCCCTAGAGGAGTTGGCACGAAAGATTTCTTTTCGATATTCACATACTTACGATTACGAATAGTGCCAATTATTGATGCGTATGTAGATGGGCGTCCAATCCCTTTGGCTTCTAGTTCTTTTATCAGTGAAGCTTCGGTAAACCGGGAAGGGGGCGAGGTAAAATGCTGAGATTGCCGCAAAGAGCTGTGCTCCAAAGCATCGTTTTGCATATAGTCTTTACAAATCTTCTCGCCTAGAGGGATGTTAACATGTTCATAACACTTCAAAAATCCTTCCTCGCTAATCTGGTTTCCTGCAGCAGCAAATGTAGCGGCTCCTACTTTAACTGAGGCAGTTGTAACCAACAATTTGGCACTCTTCATCTGGGTAGCAACAAACCTTTTCCAGATAAGGGTATAAAGCTTCAATTGGTCTTTTGAAAGATAACTAGCCAAGCTTTCCGGAGTGCGGAATGGATCGGTGGGACGAATAGCTTCATGAGCATCTTGCGCACTTTGTTTGTTCTTATACGTTCTGGTATCAGAATGCAGCATATCTACGCCAAATCGCTCCTCTATCAGCTTTTTACATGCTGTTATGGCATCTTCAGCAATACGTGTACTATCGGTACGCATATAGGTAATCAAGCCAGTTGTATCGCCGCCCAAGTCTATTCCTTCATATAGCTGTTGCGCTATGCTCATAGTCCGCTGAGATTGGAATGAAAGCAATTTGGATGCTTCTTGTTGTAAGGTGCTGGTTATAAAAGATGGAGGTGGTTCAACCCTGCGTGTAGTTCGTTTAATGGTTTCCAATACGGCATCGTTATTCTTAAGAGTTGTTCTAAGCTTCTCAGCTTCTTCAAGATTTGAAATTTCAACTTTCTTGCCCTCTATCTTTTCTAATGTAGCTTTAAATTTGGGCAATTGATCGCGCCAAAAATCTGCTTCAATCCGCCAAAACTCTTTGGGTACAAAAGCTTTAATTTCTGCTTCTCGTTCACAAATCAACCGCAATGCTACAGATTGCACTCTTCCGGCTGAAAGATCTTTGGCTATTACTTTCCACAATAGCGGAGATATACTGTAGCCAACAATCCGGTCCAATACTCTTCGGGCTTGTTGGGCATCAACTTTGGCGGTATCTATAGTGCCGGGATTATCGATAGCCCCACTAATTGCTTTAGCTGTTATTTCGTTAAACACGATTCTATAAAGAGACTTGCCTTTACTTTCTTTCTCCAGAAGCTTGCTTAAATGCCAAGCAATAGCTTCACCTTCGCGATCATGATCGCTTGCCAAATAGATGGCATCGGCGCTTGCTGCAGCTTCTTTTAACTCGCTGATAATCTTGCTTTTCTTTTTATCGGTAACATAGGTAGGATTAAAGTCTTTTTTTACATCCACACCCAAATCGTGTGCTGGCAAATCTCGAATATGCCCCATTGAAGCTTTGACCATATATTTGTTTTTTAAAAACTTACTTATTGTATGCGCCTTAGCGGGAGATTCTACGATAATCAGATTTTTTCCCATTTAGTTTTCCTCATTTTCATGGATGCCGCAGCATTTCTTATATTTCTTTCCGCTGCCACAGGGACAGGGATCGTTTCTGCCCACCTTTGGTGCAACATGCACTGGTTTGGCTTTTATCTCACTTATACCAAAATCTGGAGGAGGTGTTGCAGAACTATGATACTCGTTATTGCTATTCAAAAAACTGTTAACTGCCTCATGCGTCATATTTGCGCCCTTCAACATATCCTGCATATCCTGCATCTGTTCTCTGGTGAGAATATATGTAGTATATACGCGTTTAGTAACGTTGTCCTGTATCCGAGATATCAATCCTTCAAACAATGCAAAGCTTTCTTTTTTATACTCAACCAGAGGATCTTTATTGGCATAAGATCTTAGGTATACGCCTTCTTTTAACAAATCCATTTCATGCAGATGGTCTCGCCACTCATTGTCTACTACTTCCAAAAGCGATCTGCGCTCAATATCGCGCATAACTTCTTCGCCTAATTGCAGCTCTCTATTGTTATAAGCTTCTTTAGCCAATTCACTTAAAGTGTTCACCAAAAGCTCTTGATTTAGATGATCACTCTGAATATCTTCCTCACTAATAACAATGTTTAAGCCTTTAAAATAGCTACATAGTTTTGCCAATTCCCACTCTTCAGGATAATTGGAAATAGAGCAAACTTCATCTACTTCTCTTTGGATGCTTTCCAAAATCATTTCCCAAATCTCGGGTTTGAGATTGTAACCCTTAAGCACACTACGGCGATAGCTATAGATAACCTCACGTTGTTGATTCATCACTTCATCATATTTAATAAGGTTTTTACGAATCTCAAAGTTATGCTCTTCTACACGGGTTTGAGCTTTCTCTACAGCTTTTGTCATCATCGGATGTCGAATGGCTTCACCCTGCTTAAGCCCGATTTTTTGCATTAACGGAGCCATGCGGTCACTGCCGAAGAGACGCATCAGATCATCTTCTAAAGATAGATAAAATCTGGAAGTTCCCGGATCCCCTTGACGCCCTGCCCTACCCCGTAATTGACGGTCAATGCGTCTGCTTTCGTGTCTCTCGCTGCCTATTACGTGCAATCCATCCAAAGGCAAGCCGTAGGGGAACTCCTGATTTCTCACTTTGTTCAAATTCCTATAGCTCTCCACAGATTGAGTTACTACTCCTTCTCCCAACTTTATATCCGTTCCACGTCCTGCCATATTGGTAGCTATTGTAACTGCTCCTGGAGAACCGGCTAATGCCACAATTTCTGCTTCCCGCTGATGCTGGCGTGCATTTAACACATTGTGAGCTATCTGGTGTCTTCTCAATAACCTAGAAAGTATTTCCGATACTTCAACGCTTACTGTGCCCACCAAAACAGGCTTTCTTTGCTTATGCCAATAGATAATCTCATCAATAATCGCTTGGTACTTTTCATTTTTGCTCAAATATATTTCATCATCATGATCAATACGAGTTACGGGTACGTTGGTAGGAATTGCAACTACTGGAAGCTTGTAGATTTCCATAAACTCTGCCTCTTCGGTAACGGCCGTCCCCGTCATGCCCGCTAGTTTCTCAAACATGCGAAAATAATTCTGAAGAGTTATTGTTGCAAATGTTTGCGTTCCCGCTTCAATCGCTACGTTTTCTTTGGCTTCCAAAGCTTGATGCAACCCATCCGAGAACCTGCGACCAGGCATTTGGCGGCCGGTAAATTCATCTACGATAATTACCTTATTATCGATAACTACATACTCCTGGTTGTTTTCAAAAAGAGTAAAGGCTTTCAACAACTGGCTGATATTGTGGAGTTTCTCGCTCTTATCCATAAACTTTCCAGTTGCAATCTCTTTTGCCTTTGCTTTCGCTTCATCTGAAATATCCTGAGCGTCTATTTCTGCCCAAATCTCATCTAAAGTACGCACGACAAACAGATCCGGCTCTTTCTTGCTTAGCATATCGCGCCCTTTTTCGCAGAGATCTACGCTATTATGGCGCTCTTCAACTACAAAGAACAGCATGTCATCCAATTCATACATCTTTTTGTCGCGCAAGTAGATGCCTTCGATATCCTGCACCAAGCGTTTAAGCGATGGCTCTTGCATCAATTTATTCAATGCCTTGTTTTTTGGCGCTCCACGTTTTACTAATAGTAGATTCTTAGCCAAACGGCTATCTGATGCACTGGGATTATCCTCTTTAAGATCGTCTCTTATTTCGGAAAGAAACCGTGATATCAAACTGTTTTGAGCCTGAACCAACGAAGCTATGGATGGTCGTAGTTCCGGATAGAAGTTTTTATCCTGGGCAATGGGACCGCTAATGATAAGAGGAGTTCTGGCTTCATCGACGAGAATACTATCTACTTCGTCCACAATCGAAAAATAGAACTCTCTTTGCACCAACTGCTTAGGGCTTATTGCCATATTGTCGCGCAGATAATCAAACCCAAACTCACTATTCATACCATAGGTAACATCAGCATTATATGCTTCTCGCCGTGAATCATGATCCATTCCGGTAGTGATGCACCCCACAGTAAGGCCGTGAAAGTTGAAAATAGGACTCATCCATTCTGCATCGCGGCTGGCAAGATAATCGTTCACAGTTACCAAATGCGCACCCTTACCTAAAAGCGCATTTAAAAACAGCGGTAAAGTTGCTACTAGAGTTTTCCCCTCACCAGTTGCCATCTCTGCGATTTTGCCATCGTGTAATACCATGCCACCGATTAGCTGCACATCGAAAGGCACCATATTCCATGCTACTGGATGCCCTTTCACCATATATTCCCTGCCCACCATACGACGACACGTATCCTTAACAATAGCAAATACTTCCGGTAAATAACTATCCAACGTTTCCTTATTTAGTTCTCGCAATTTCTTCTTTTGAAGGTCTATTTGATTATCTATTCTATTGCGCTCCGAATCTTCAACAGATTCACGAAAAGTTTGTTGTAATTCTTCCAATTCTTTACGTGCTGGTTCAAGCGTTTCCGCTATCTCTTGTTTAATCTGACTTATGCGTTCCACTAATTGTTGATCGTCATATTCTGCAAGACCATTATAAATTGTGTTTATCTCTGTCACAAGCGGTTCATAGCGCTTGAGATCCTGTGTTGATTTATCGCCGAATATCTTCCTAAGAATCTTCTCGAGCATTATTCTTCCTTCATTGTGTCCATAAAACACTTAGGGTTAAGTAAATGGACAGTGATATTTCCCTATTTGTCACAAAATCCTACTGGCAATTTGTGTCAATGCTTTTAGTGATTTTTAAGCATCCAATCTTGTCCATAGAACATTTATATATACATTCTCTAAGCTTGACAATTTTCCGTTGCTTTGTTTTTTTGCTTTTTAGCCGAGTATTCATTGCTAAACCCCATCCAGGCATGCGTGAATACCGATAGGGTATGGTGGGAAACAGCCATGCCTCCCACTGGAAAGGCTGATGGAATCATTCCATCTGCCTCCAAATATTATATGGAGGTTAATACCTTGAAATAGTACTTAGTTGTGCTCCTTAGCATCGTTCTGCTGCTCGGTATAAGCGCTTGCAGCGAAGACGACAACACTACAGAATCTCAAATCTTAGGCTATCTGCTGGATCAATTCATTGACTCCGTCCAGGTACAGGAAGTAACTGACCCTACAGAAGATGATCCTTCAGATTTTAGAAATCTGTACAACTTCGAAATTGTGGCTTCAGATGGTTACAGTCCCAGAACCAAAGTAGAAACCGCAGGTTATGACCTGGATTGGAACGTTTTTAAAACCGGGTATATAGTTCCGACAAATCAATACAGAACGATGTTCTTCGACGATACTACTCCCGGTGCATTCGAAGTGAAAGACGCTTCCTCGATTCGTTTATACCGTCGCATAATAATCGCTGATAATTCTGAAAATACACATTACAAGGAATTGCAAGCACTTACTATCCATGAAGTTACAAACTGGGATGATGAACTGGAAGCAGCCATCAAGCTAAGTGATTTAATCGGCGATCATCAGAATTTTACTACCATTACTCTAATAGGTTACGACGGATACGAAATGCAGTACACTCCTGAAGAAATTGCCGACGGATATTATTTATTGGAAAGTGAAAGAACAACATTCCCTTCCTACAATGACGACTGGGGTGGCGCTAAGAAGAAATTTAAGTATATCGATAGAGTAAAACTCGATATTGATTTCTCCGAAAGTATACCGCAGTATTTGAATGCTGATGTAGAAGACGCTGATATCAGTTTTACTTTCCCATCTCAGTACGACGGATTTGACGGACAAGTAGTGGATCTTGGAGATAATTGAAAAAACTATTCTTGATCGGCATGGGGATCTTTCCCATGCTGATCTTTTCAATTCAAAGCCGGCCTGATTCGCTCAAGCAATACCATCTTCATCCGGTGCGAGTAATTGCTGATGGTCCGCAAGCCAGTATTGGCTCTGTGAGTACTATTCTCAAACCACCTAATACCGCAAGTATTTCCGAAGCCATAAAACTGAGCCCCGGACTCAATATCAGTTACGGCTCCCGTGATGAAAGCAACCTAAAAATTCGTGGCTTTCGCAAGAACGAAAGTCTGATATTGATGGATGGGCGCCCCTTGAACAGCGGCTACTTTGGCAATGTGGATCTTTCTAAGATTCTTGCTGACGATATCGCCGAGATCCGCATCATCAAAGGTCCGGCATCTGCTCTTTACGGAACCTCTACGATGGGCGGAGTAGTAAATATTATCAGCAAAAATGAAGATCACATCCTCAGCTTGGAAAATAAACTCTCGCGCAACCTGGTAAATTCTCAGCGTATTTCCTCAGCTCAGAGCTGGGGTGATTTCCGGTACAAAATTAGCCTTATCCGGGATGAGCGCTTCCCCTACCCTCTTTCAGATAATTTTATACCCACTCACTTTGAAAATGGTAAACTGCGGGATCATAGTTATCAAGAATCATGGCATGCAGATATAGGCACTCAATGGTTATTAAATGATCTACATGAATTGGGCTTAAATACAGGGTTTTCCCTTATTCCCTACAAGGAAATCCCTTCATCTATATACGCTTGGGATTATGGTGTCTATAAAGATTGGTTTCGGAGTAATGCCGCAATAGCGTTTGATTATTTTGCCTCAATGAATACCAATCTACGCGGTCAGATCTATTTTGATGCTGCTGGAGATACTTTTGAGCGTTATCGGGATGCAGCCCATCAAAATCTTGAGCTCTCTTCCCGTATGGAATCTGTAAATATCGGCATCTCCCCAGTTCTGGAACTACGTGGCGCAGGCACACTAAATACCGGCACCAGAATCGAATTTCGCCGGGTAAACCGTAAAGACAATAACAATTACACGGAGTGGACACCCAACCACGCCATTGTGGGTAATGTATTCTCCCAGTATGAAAGTTCTTTAGGTAATAATTTTTCTTTTACTGCAAGTCTTGGTGCCGCATTTTATGGACACAGTAAAACCGATAAGATATTCTTGTATCCGGAACCATCTGCTGCCCTTACTTGGCACCACAACGAGCATAATTCTACCATCTTATCTGCTGGAATAAACAGCTCAGTTCCTACTATGAGACAACTCTTTTCTGCAGAAAACGGCAATCCGGATTTGCTGGCTTCCTCTGCCAATAAAATTGAATTGAATCATAAACGAAGCTTTAGCACAAATACTATCTTAGATTTTAGCATATTTTTTAATGATGTTCGAAATCTCATAGATAGATGGAACAATCGTTATGAGAATATCTACAAGGTGCAAAGCTTTGGCGGAGAACTCGCCCTCAACTCATGCATCACTAAAATGTGGGATACTACAGCACAATACTCCCTGCTACAAACCGAAGGTGATTACAAATCAAGCGATAGTGCTCCCCACAGCATTGAACTCATCAACCACTTTAAGCTTCCTTGGAAAATCACTTTACATGCTATAACGACATGGAAAAGTGAGCGAGATTCCCAAGATAGCATCGCAAATTTCCATAAACTCCCAGCATATTTTTACCATGAAATCGGCATCAGCAAAAACTGGGACAAGCTTGAACTGAGCCTTCTTTTGCACAACATCACAGATGAAGATTTTCAAACTGAGTATGGCTACCCCGCACCGGGTAGAGATTATACCTTTCGGATAAAATACTATCTTAAGTAATGCTTCACCTTCTCCCGCTTCCTTTTCCCATCTGCTTTAAGTAACTAATAACTTAGTTTCAAGCTAAGATCTTCGGTAAATACGGGAGAATCTCTTTTTGATCCTATGCTAAAAGTAACATATAGCATCATGGATAACATTACCTACGCTCCCTTGCTGCGCTGGGGGGAGCTACGGTGGCTATGCTTAACTGAGCGCTCATTTCACACATTTCTAAGGTAAAAAGGTAAGAAACCTAAAATTTAAGGAACTGCCCTGCAGAGCCGGAAGCCGACAGTGAGGTAGCTGCTGCACGGGTAGAAGTAGTTCCGAAACGCAACCCGGCAGTAGTAGGCACTACTGCCCCAGTTACCACCCCGATACACACGGTAC
>JAJBBD010000293.1 GCA_020532355.1 Candidatus Cloacimonadota bacterium
CCATTATCGTTTGCCACCGCAACATCGCGATACATACTGTCACCCAAAGCAGTGGTGAAAGCAATTTCTCCGGCAAGCGGATTCCCATCTTCGTCGCTAAGCCGGCCATATACCCGTACAAAACGAGGTTTTTCTTCTTCCGTTTCGGCAATAGTGCTTTCATCTATTTCATCTTCCGGAATATCTCCTGTAGGAGTTATTACCACCACTTCTTCTTCCCCAGTATCTTCATTCACTACCACGTAAGATGGCGGCGAAGTATAGATAATGCTAAGATTCTTGATTTTCTCGAAGCCGTCGGCAGCCCTGTCGGAGCTGATCATAGCCTCATTGGATGCCGGTATGTGGAAGAAAGCACGATCGTTACGAATAGAATTTATTGGAAGCCCTAAGTTTTCTGGAATTGACCATTCCTGCCAACTCTCACCAATTCTTACGGATTTGAATATATCGTATCCTCCGAAGCCAGGGTGATGATCGGAAGCAAAGAACAGAGTTCTGCCATCGTAGGTAAGAAATGGGGTTTGTTCGTTTCCGGAAGAATTAATTACCGGACCCAGATTGATGGGGTCAGACCAGGCATCTCCGGCAAATTCGCTCATCCAGATATCGAAGCCACCATATCCACCATCTCGAGACGAAGTAAAAAACAAAAGCTCATCGTTGAATACATAGGGATGTGCTTCCACATAAGGTGAATTTACAAGATCCAATGGTTGTGGATTTCCCCATTGGGATCCATCCCATACAGAAGTAAATATATCACCATCGAGTTGTCCACGTTTGTAATTCCCAAACAGGTAGGCAGTGTTTCCATCTAGCGAAAAAGAACCTATGGCTTCATTCTTGTCGGTATTGAGTTCTTCCACCTCGTAGGGACGCCCCCATCCAGTGGCAAGCCGCTCGCTGCGCCAGATATTTTCTTTTTCGTTTCTTGCAGGGCTAAGAGACGTGTAATAGAGATACTTACCATCTGGACTAACGACGGTACCGTAGTCAGAATTTCTGCTTTGTAAGTATTTTGGAATGTCTCTTAACGAGATTTTTTCGAATATCCGGTGTTGACGATTAAGGATTTTTAAGTAATCCTCTGTTTCAGTGCGAAACTCATTGTCGCTGCTTTGCAGGTATTTATTTAACCAAATCCGGGCATTTAAGGTATCGCTTTGGGCTATGTATAGACGCCCCAGCCAGAAATGATACTTGGGCACACTGGAATTTGCCGCTTTATCTGCCGCCAGGAATTCTCTTGCTGCACTTTGATAATCACCACGGTGATAGTATTCAATTCCGCTGATGGCATAACGCTCTCCCTGCAAGCCAATGGCTGCCAGCAGACCGATTCCGGCAATAAAAGCTACCAGAATAAGCAGTTTTCTTACATTGTTTGGATACATCATCTTCACCTCCTCAGAATCTGAGGATCAGGCCAAGCAGATGATCGTCGCCAAAGATGTCATGATTACCAATGCGATATGCATAATCGATCTGGAAATTGCGGAAACGAATTCCAGCGCCTGCACTGAAGCGGTTATCGTTGAAACCAACTCTTAACCCGGTTTGGAAATGACTGAAGAGATCTGCCCAGGCATTGCGTTCCTGCACATTTAATACAGAAAGTTTGGAATCTGCTTCAGTATCTCTGCCAATGGATGTCCAGTATTCGGCACCGAATATGAAATATGGATCTTCTTCTTTCTCGTAGTGCATATCGGCAGCTAAGGTTACGCCCAAGAAAGGATAGGCGGTAACTCCGGCTTGAATTTGATAAGGAATAGCATCATCAGCCAAAGTTCCATAAATATCCCTAAGCATGATTCCCGCTTCGAGATATTGGTTGATATCGTATTTTGCGCCTAAGTCTAAGCCAAAACCCATTTCTGTATCGCCATCGATAGACGATGTATAAAGCTTGGGACTAATGCCGTAACTCAGTTTCTTGTAGCGATGGGCATAACTTAGCGCAATATTGTTTTCAGAATTGCTAAAAACGCCAGTATCGTTGTTACTTGCATCTGTGCCAATGATATCCGATACTCCAGCATTAATCCAATTAAGAGCAAGTACGCCAAAACCAAAACGTTTGGCTACCGCAGCATGTTGATGGGTACGGTCGTAACCCATATTAAGAGCATAAGTTGTAGTAAACTCAATATCCTTGAGATAACTGAGACCCGCAGGATTCCAATAAGCCGCAGTAACATCCTTTGCTGTGGCAGTACCTGCTTCACCCATGGCAATAATACGCGCGCCTATACCCATACGGATATAGGCGGCGGCTGAATTATTTACATCCCCGGCAAAAATTGGGAGTGCCAGGATCATGAGGCAACTGAGTGTCACAAGCTTCTTTATCATGTTTGTTTTCATGGTTTTCATCTTAGCCTCCTTATTTTACCGAGATTTTGATGACTTTTTCGGTTCGTTTAGCACTATCGCTGGCTTGAATGCGGGCAAAGTAAGTTCCCCTGCCAACCTTTAGACCGCTATCGTTTTTAAGATTCCAAGTAATCTCAACGAGATTGGTGTTTAGATTGCTTCCTGTAAGAGTGCGTATCTTTTTGCCGGCGAAATCGAAAATGCTGATTGTTATCTGTACATTATCGTTGCGAGAGAGCTTCACTTGGAAGGTTGTGCTGTTTTCCGCAGGATTGGGATATACTCTCGAGCTTTCCGTAATCTCCAAATCTGAGCTTTGATATTCAGCACTGGTAACTCCACTCTGTTCACTTTCCATACCGTCATAAACGGCAGTAACATAATATTGATAACTCATATTGTTGCTTATTGCGTAATCATCATAGTAATGATCACTTCCTATGGTTTGGCTAACTGGAACAATCTCGCTATTCAATTGGCTAAATGAACTTTCGTTTGTAGCTTTTCGATACACATTAAATCCATCTAAACCACGCACATTGGGATTATCCCACAATACCCTAACGTATCCTTCATAAGTAACAGTCCGTACATTCATCGGCAGTAAGAGGAAAGAGTATACTCTTTCGCTGATACCGCTGGCAATCCAATCCTGTTTGAAAGCTTTGGCACGGATTGTGAAGCCTTGCGCCAATTCGGGAACTGTAATTGCTTCGGTGTAGAGCGTCGATGCCTCAGTAGGATCGGTGCCATCTGTGCTATAGTAGATTTTCACATCTCCGATGTCAGGATCTGTGCTCAAAGTAACCTGCAGACCATTTGCGGTATCCCCACTATTGCCATATAAACCCGAAGGATAATTGAATTCTGGTTCTGGAAGGGTTCCGGTAACTTTGTAAGTTGCCGTTAATACCGATGAGGGAATCCAGCCTTCACTAAAACCGCTTACCTTCAAAACAAAGTTCTCGGAATTTGTTGGAACGGTTATCGGAGTAGTGTACGCTACAGACTGTTCAGTAGGATCGCTACCATCTATGGTATAACGAAGTAGAGCATTGTTCGGGATAGCCGGTGCCAACAAGGAAATCTGCTGAGCGGTTGTGTATGTATTCGGTGCGGGACTAAACATATCGTCCGCAAGCACTACCGTGCCGGTCATATTGTACACGGCTGTATAAACCGGACTACTTATCCAGTTTTCTTTATGTGCGCTAACTTTAATTGTGCGCTCGGCATTAAGTTCCAGAGTTATGGGATTATCTGGATTGTATATGGCATACTCACTGGTAGGCAATGAAGGATCGCTGCCATCGGTAGTATAGCGAATCTCGGCATCGGCTGGGTTAGAAAATCCCAAGCTTAGATTCTGCACGGTGGCATAAGTACCGGGATCTATACTGAATACAGGATCTTCAATTACAACCTGACCAGTAATGGTATATGTGGCATCAAAAACCGCACTGGGAATCCAGTTTTCTGCCCAAGCTTTTACCTTAATTGTAGTTTGACTATTTAAGGGCAAAGGAATTCCACTCATGTAGGGCGGAGATTCTTCAGTAGGCTCGCTGCCATCGGTAGTATAGCGCAATACTGCGCCTGAGGGAGTAGTATTTGTGGATATCGTTACTACTTGAGCGCCGGTGTAGGTACCAGATTCGGGCGTGAATAACTGAACATCATTGAAAGTAACCTGTCCCGTTACTTTATAGTTGCCCACATACACTTCGCTTGCTATCCAATCTTGTGCAAAAGCACGAGCACGAATGGTAACTTCACTATTCAAGCCGATCTGAATGGGCTCGGTGTAAATCGTGGAATTAGCGGTGGGATTTGTGCCATCTGTAGTGTAGCGGATGGTAGCTCCGGATGGAGTTACCATATTGTTGATGCTCACCGTCTGGGCTTCAGTGTACAATCCAGGAGCAGGTGAAAAGACCGGATCAGCAATAGCCGCATGACCTGTAAGCACATATACCGCAGTGTGAGTCACACTTGGGATCCAATCTGTCTTGAATGCTTTTATCTTGAGAGTATAAGTTGTATTTAAGTCTTCCAGCAATAGGTTACTTATAATTGGAGAATCTTCGGTTGGCTCGGTACCATCAAGAGTATAATGAATCACAGCATCCGCAGGATTGGTATCGTTCACCTGTATTTGCTGAGCTTGACTATAAGTGCCTGGAGCAGGCGAGAATACTGGTGCATCAATTGATACTTGACCTGTGATGTTGTATTCTGCACTCATTATTTCACTGGGCATCCATCCATCCAAGAATCCCCGTACCCGAACCTCGGTATAACCAGTGTGTAGGGGAAATCCCCAACTTGGTGTAACTTCGAATGAGTATTCGTTTGGATCAGATCCATCAAAAGTAACCCTTAGTGTTGCTTCAGAGGGTTCTAGGTCCGTATTTAGAGAAAGCCATTGAGTATCTGTATATGTCCCCGCCGGAAGTGTGAACATATCTGTGGGAAGGGTAACCTGACCAGTGAAGTTGTAGTATCCAGATATCACTGTGCTGGGTAGCCATCCGTCCTTGAAAGCTCTCAATTTGATGTTCAAAGTACTGTTTAAGGGTGGAGTAAGATTTGCGGCGAAAATGGGATCACTTTCACTTGGATCATCTCCGTTGGTGGTGTATCGAATTGTTGCATCGTTGGGTTCCGGAACCCCGCTATAGAATACGTTTTGAGCGGTAGCATAAGTTCCGGGTGTGGGCGTAAGATTCACTGCGCTAATGCTCACCTGACCCGTGATGTGATAAATAGCGTTGTAGGTAGGACTGTTGATCCATCCCGGTGCGAAGACTTTAGCTTTGATAACCGTAACGGAATCCAAACCAAGCTCTATCGGTGTGTTGGGAGCGTAAATCGGTGAACTCTCACCTGGCTCAGTTCCATCAACGGTATAACGAACAACCGCACCTAAAGGGTAGGTGTTTGTGGAGATAATCACCGTTTGTGCTGTAGTATATATTCCCGGTTCTGGTGTGAATACAGTGCCAACTATTCCGGCTTCTCCGGTTACAACATAGTTCCCAGTATGTACCACACTCGGTATCCAATCCTGATAATATGCGCGAGCACGAATGGTCATCGCTGCGTTGGCTTCAATCTGGATTGGGGTTCCATCATATACTAAGGAACCTTCATTGGGCTCGCTGCCATCCGTAGTGTAATAGATCTGCGCACCGGCAGGTACGGTTACATCGTTCAG
>JAJBBD010000294.1 GCA_020532355.1 Candidatus Cloacimonadota bacterium
AATGTACTTGATATCGATCAATATTACTCCGTATTATTCAAATTATCCAACTTAGTATGTTTGCTATTGCATCGTTAATAAACCTATTACCAGTGATTACAATGAGCTTATTGCGTCAAGATATTTTCTCTAGATTCCGAACATGGTATCAATGAATCTTAACCCTCTAGAGCCGTTAGAGAAGTTAAATAATAATGATGGTGCTAGAATACAGTTGAGCTAGTAAGAAAATTATGCTTGACTCAATTATGCTTATCATCTTGAATGGTGTTTAAATGAATAATTTAAGTACATAAACCTAAGATTTGGGAGAATCCATGAAAAAAGCCTTTCTATTAATCGGAATACTCTTTGCCCTTTTCCATTTATCTGCATATGTAATTGAGACGGGATCTTTAGAAAACTTTCTGATTCGCAGCGAACCAGCTTGTGAATATGACAATTGGGTATCGCATATTGCAGAAGGTATCGCAAGTCCTAATTACAATCTTTACGCACCCTACGACAGACAAACAAACGGATTTGGCAATTATGTTGTACCCACAAATACCGATCTTATCACTTGGGGCAACATCATTGATCTATTTTTGGATGGAATGTTGGAAGAAGCTCAGTTTGTTATTGATTCTGCCGGGTATCCATATCAAGTTGTAATGTTTAATGATACTAATACACGCAGACAGTATTATATGCTACGCGAGACACCAAATTTAGCTTATACTGACGATAATGGCACTGCAGACACTTATGATGATGAAATTGGCGCATTTCATTATGGGTGGGGTCTATACATCTACAATCCTACTGCGAGTCGCCCAATTATTGTTACTGTACCACATCCTAATGATGATTTCCCTACCCCAATTATGGGTTATGATGCTTTTACACTTTGGGAAGCATCCTATCTAATGATTAGTGGAACTGGAAGGGAAGTACGATGGTCTAATGTAGGCTCGTATACGAATACAAAATCCATTTCAGATCCCACCCGTTCCGAATCTCATCCATTTAACGTTGCTTACAAAAAATTCGCAGATAAGATCAGAGACAATTTCGAACAAATTGAGTTTTCTTTTCAAGTGCATTCTTATGATTGGAATCGTCATCAAGGATATACAGATAACCAAATATCTGCTGGTAACAACAAGCTTTGCCCAAATCTGCCAATTCGTGATCTTAGCAGTTTGAGGCAAGACATCATCCATCGTGGAGATCATCTCATGATTCCTGCCAACACCATCGGTATTCATCAAGATGTATACCTTAATCAATACTACTCAGTAAACTATAGTATTCATGATTTCACATTTACTGATGGAGAAGTTGAGTATCCCGTTAATGACATGGTAGATCTACCGGCATATTCTTTAAATCGGCAAATGCTATATACTCTAAGCGGATGGAACGACTATGATAGTTACGAGCCGTTTATGCATATTGAAATGGATGAACTGCCTAATATGTATGAAGAAACAGAAAATACATATAAGTGGTTCTATGGTTGGGATGAAGATGCTCGGATGTGGGATTTCGATAATCTCTTTGAGTATCCTAGACAGTATTATGGACGTTGGGTGCAAGATCTTAATAGTCTTTTTGACGATCTCTTCAATATGGATGATGGAATGGATCCCACAACTCCAGAAAACCTAAGCGTACTAAATAACTCCATGCAATATGTAACCCTACAATGGGATCGGAGTGATTCTTATGATTTCGACAGCTACGAGATTCTATACTCTGTAAATCCCATAGATGAAGGTGAGTATAGTGTTTTCGATCGTAACAACAATTCGTTTCTTGCTTCGCAGGCTTGCACTTCTATTAACGTTACAGGATTGAATAGCAATTATAACTACCACTTCAAAATTAGAGCAAGAGATAAGAATGACAACTATTCTGAGCTTTCAAACGAAGTAATCTCTGCTCCCGCACCGGCATCTATTAACAGTTTTTCTGCGCATGGCCTGGAATCTTCCGTAAGACTAGCCTGGAACGTTACCCCCTCAACCGGTTTTGCTGGTTTTAAAGTATATAGAAAGAATGAAGAATCAGAATGGCATATAATTGATTCTTACACAGATAACCCATACTTAGAATCTGGATCTTACAGTTATGAATATTGGGATCTTAATGTTGAGAATAACGAACACTATACATATCGTATAAGCATTTTTAACAATAACGAAATAGAATCCATTCATAATGTATTGGCATCGGCTAGTCCTGCCATCATGCATGAACTTGTGCTAACCAATCACGCGGGTACCTTAATGGATACAGCAAACTTTGCCCAAAATCCTTACGCTACAGATGGACAAGATCAATATTGGGATACAAGCAAAAGTAATCCTTCTTCAAATTATGTATGGGTATCTTTCTACGAGCAGTATTGGTCGCAGAATGGTATTTATCTTTCTCAAGAAGTTAAGGGAGGTTACGATCCTACCCTAGATATGAAAACTTGGGTTATTCGAATACGCTCAGATCAATTAAATGTGCCCTTATACCTCGCGGTACCAACCGTCCTTCGTTCCGAAAAAATGTATATCTATGATAACGGAACCGGAAATTGGCACAATTGTGCAGATGGGGTTTACGAATTCATGGTTAGCAGTAGTTCATATAGAACTATGACGCTTTATTGGGGTAATATGCAACCCACCGTTAATCATGGAGCGTTACAAAATAAAGTGATACAGGGCGGCAATAATATTACGTTTTCTTGGACAGCTCAATATCCATTTCTGATAGATCACATGAATCTTTTTTTGCGAAATGCTACTGATTCATTGATGGTCTATTCAAATATCCCTTCTACTGTATCAAGTTACAATTATATCGTTCCTCAGACCTTAGATATGCCCGAAACAAAAGTATTCTTGGAAATGGTAGCTACCGATGGTTTACGCAAAGAATATGTATCTTCACATACTTTAGCTTTTGTACCGCGCCTAAATCAGATTTTTACCAGTCCAGGTTGGGCAACAAAGAGCAATCCATTTGTTATGGAAACGTTTAATATAGCTCAGGATTTCGGAGATGGCTCAACGGGCTATATTTATGATACCGAGTGGATTGAATCAGACGAGTTTTCTTTCGGGCCAGGCTACTTTATGCATGCAACAGATTATACTGTAAATGCTAGCACCTCAGATGTGTTAGGCGATGCTATCAGCATCGAACTTGAACCCGGCTGGAACTTTGTGGCAAACCCTCATGTATGTGCTTACAATATCTCTTCTTTGAGGTTTTATGTAAATGGCACCCTATACAGATTTAGCGAAATGATTGCTCAAGAGCTTATTTCCAGAGCAATTTATGTGTATAGAAATAATTCTTTTGAGCTTACCAATAGAATTGAACCTTATGAGGCATTTTTTATAAAAAGCTATGCAAATATTGGTAATGGTGTTAGTATCAACTTTTACCCTTATAATTTTGGAACAAACATCATTCCTCCTGCTCCTTTATGGTCCATTACGGTTAATTCTTCTTTGAGTGATAACGATCAAATAGTAATAGGTTCAAACCCAATTGCTACAAGCGGACACGATTTCAAATTAGATTTACCCAAATCTCCACAAAGGATTCTTTTTGCCTCAACAGAACTCTACCTAGATCGCAGTGACAATCCAGAATTTATAGATCCCTATTTGCGTGAGGAATACCGAGAAAATTTTGCCTTCAATGGTGAAGAAGAGATGGTATTTAGTTATACACTAGAAGCGTCTGAGGCTGGAACCATAAGTTTTAATTTTGTCCTAAATGGTTTACCAAGCGAGTGGACATCAAAATTTAGCTTTAACAACTCTGTTCTAAGAACCATTACAGACGAATCACAATTTGAGTATTATATTGACGAAGCCGGGGTTTATCACGGCGAAATTGTGGTTTACAACCACTTTGTTAGCAACGAAGATTTGGTACATTCTCCGATTATAAATGTTAAAGCTTATCCCAACCCCTTCAACCCCACGGTAAATATTTCGTTTAATTTACCCTCTAACCAGAGTTGCAAGGTTGAAGTGTTCAATATTCGCGGTCAGAAAGTAAGCACCTTATATAGTGGATTGTTAGCAAAGGGAAATCATCAGTTACAATGGAATGGCAAGGACTACAATAATCATAATGTGGCAAGTGGTGTATACTTTGCAAGAATCAAAACTGGCAATATTAGCAAGAATGTTAAAATGATGCTGATGAAATAGTATCTACATAAGAAAACGAACCGGGTATTGCTTTTTGCATATCCGGTTCATTTTTTACTTGGCGGGAATAGTGAAATTATCAATTCTTAACCAAAGTATTTTTGCTCTCCCCGATGTTCAAAATGTGTTTCTATGCATATTCGCGAACAAAGTGTTAGTATTCTTTTAGCTTTCCTGTGCCGTTATTAATATTGCGTTTTTTGATCTTAGTGTTATTGAGAATAATGTTACCAGTACCTGTTTCCATTACTGCTGTATGTATGGCGCTATTATATGCTTCCAAATCTCCTGTTTCCGATTTTGCTGATAAGTTAAAGACATTACTGTCATTCAGAGAAATGGTTCCATTACCAGAAAAAGCTTTTATGCTATTGCTACGCATTGATACAATCTCAATATCACCATTTGTAACCGACACATCATAGTCTATATCATCTGGATAAAGTCCGGATACTGAGCTTATTAGAACGGGTTTGCCCGATATTGAACTAGTTACTAGCGATGAATCTTCAAGTCGAATAATCGCATCGCCAGGCTCAAATTCCCAATATTCTATCCTAATATTTATCTTTTTACTTGCCCTTCCCTTTAAAAGTACCGAGCTGGATTTAAGTTCTAAGCTTAAGATATCTGATGAATAAACCATAGAAATAGACATTTCTCCTTTATGATTTAGAGTAATACCATTTACTATGGCTTTGGGCTTTAGCTTGTCCATAATATCCAAATCACATGATGAGACAAATAGAATAATGCTTAGGCAAAAAGCTATCCTCATTTTGAGCAATATCTGTGTCATATCATCTCCATCAAACAATCTTTAATTTATGATATTATAAACGCATTATTCACTTAGGCAAGAATATATTTTATCAGAATGGAAATAAATAAAATATATCATCTCACACGCTCAGATATATAAGTTTACGTGCTTAGCTTATAATCATATTGCCATGACGAAAATTCTTGACATAAAAAGTGATTCGAGCAGATTGACGACTATATGAGCGGGCATAGCTCAGTTGGTAGAGCATTAGCTTCCCAAGCTGAGGGTCGCGGGTTCGAGTCCCGTTGCCCGCTCCATTTTAACGTTAAAATGAGCAATCGAATATTAGGTTGCAACGCATAAGAAACCTTTATTTATAGTAACCTAGTCCCCTTTAATGAATTTGCATTTACCGAAAGCGAGGAAAACAAGCCTGCTTTGAATTTTGGAATTGCTGCTGCTGCAACCATAGCAGCGTTATCCATGCACAAAGAGAGTGAGGGGTAGAATACTTTGATGCCGTATTTAGCGGCTCGCTTAGTTATTTCCAGTCGTAAAGCAGAATTTGCTGCAACTCCACCAGCCAATAATATGCTGGGCAGCTTAAGCTCTTTGGCTTTTCGGATGCTTTTAGCTATCAATGGTTCTATAATTGCAGCTTGGATTGATGCGGCGATATCGGTTTGATGCTTTTTCAGAAACTCATCATCCTTATCTAAGACATAGGTTCTTATAGCTGTTTTGAGCCCGCTATAACTAAAATTATAATTATCTTTTTGCTTTAATGGGCTAGGAAGATCTACAAAATGTGGGTTCCCATTTTGGGCTAGTTTATCAATCAACGGTCCTCCGGGAAACCCCAAACCCATAAGTTTGGCAGCTTTATCAAATGTTTCTCCGGCGGCATCATCCAAAGTTTTGCCGATAACCTCAAATTGAGTATTTGTGCTGAAATGAACTATCTCTGTGTGTCCCCCAGATACAACCAACGCCAAAAATGGAGGCTGCACTAGAGTATGTTCGATATAGTTTACAAAAATATGACTTAGAAGGTGATTAACCGTAATGAGGGGTACTCCCAAACTCCACGACAAGCTTTTAGCAAAGGCTAAGCCAACAATAAGAGATCCAATTAATCCCGGATTTATTGAAACGGCAATGGCATTAATATCACTTAATTCCATGTTTGCTTGCTTTAAGGCCAAGTTGCATAAGTGCATAATATTCTTCATGTGTAAACGAGATGCCAATTCAGGTAGTACTCCTCCAAATTCTAGATGCTGAGGTTGTCCGGTCGTAAGATTTGCAAAAACTTTGTAATCTGTATCTAATATTGCTACAGATGTATCATCACACGAAGATTCGAACGCTAGAATCAAGCTCATCTTCTTTTTCGAACTCTATCTGGGGTAATAGCTAATGCTTTAACACCTTCGGGTAATACTAATTCCACTTTGAACAATCCATCTTCATCCGGTTCGGATATTATTTCTACTTTGATGCTATCAATCTTCATATTTTCTAATACAGAGCCGGGACCAGATATACGAGCTGCAACTCGCGAAGGTGAATATCCTTCCGGAAGAGATATATTAGTGAAAACACGGCTGCTTTCTTGTTCTCCGCTAATGCTAAGTAACACTCGGGTATCAGATACATTTATCTCCGAATCTGGTAAATCCAATTCTAATTCGATTCTAGAATCGTTAAAAACCTTGTTATCGATTGGTAGAGTCTTTACCTTGCTGATGCCCACTATTTTACTTTTAGGGCCAAATATTGTTACCTTGTCTGGATTTAAGCTGTATCGTAATTCATTCATTTTTTCTTTAGTATAAGCATCCTCATATTGAAGTTCGATAGATACGGTTTTTTGGTGAAACACATCTGCTTGAATTGCAAGATTATCTGATTCTGAGGGTCCTAATAAACTAACTTCCACATTTTCAGGAATGTCAATTGAATAGTTTTGAAGTGAGATTATGTCTGTATTGGGAGTGATATTTCCTGCATCAATATTTACTCTTGGTTTTGCCAACATCAAGCGGATGATATCTAAACCTTTACCTTTCACAATAAAGGGAATCTTTTGAGGCAGGTTTTCCAAAGTAATATTTTGAGGTATGTTTTTTAAGTTTACGGGCAGAGATACCACACTTCGGTGATCGGAAACCAAGACAGATTGTAACCAAATCAACAGTGCCAAAAGTAAAGCAAATAGCCTGGTTCCTAAGTTATCCTTAAGCATAAAAGCGGCTTATTCCTCAGTAGGGTTGTTAATGTTTAATTGCTTTATCTTTTTATATAAAGTTGTCCGCTCTATACCGATTGCTCTTGCTGTTTTGGAAACCAACCAGTTGTTACGTTCAAGGTGATGTATCAGGTAATCTCTTTCATAGCGTGCAATACTTTCTTTTAGCGAAGGTATTTCAAGATATTTAGAATTGTCACAATCCAGATCTTTGTCTCTACCGCATAGTTTATGTTCCAGGTGCTTAAGAATCGTTTCGTTAGTTATGTTTCTTTCGTTGATCATCATAAACTTACAAAAGTTTCTAAGTTCTCTAATGTTGCCAGGCCAAGAATAGCTTAAAAGACTGCTTTTGAGAGTTGTAAGATCCAAATGATCATTAATACTGTATTGATTTGAAAAGTTGGTAAGAAAGAAACTCATTAGCGGCAGGATATCTTCGCCTCGTTCTCGCAGAGGTGGTAATTCTACTATGTTACCTTCTATGCGATAAAAAAGATCTCGTCGAAACTTCTCGGAATCGGAAAGAATATCCATTTTTGCATTGGAGGCAAAGATCAAGCGTGTATTTACTTTTTTCATAGGGCCTCCAACTACTTGGATTTCTTTGTTTTCAATTGCTCGCAGAATCTTTGATTGAGCAATCAATGAAAGATTGGTTACCTCATCCAAAAACAGAAGACCATTGCTGCATTCCTCAAAGAATCCAGTTTTATTACGATCTGCACTGGTAAAACTGCCTTTAACGTGACCGAATAGTTCACTTTCTATTAGAGTTTCGGTTAGCGCTGAGCAATTAAGTGTATGAAATGGTTTGCCAAATCTCTGAGAGCTTATATAGTAATAATTTGCGCCTACTTCTTTACCGGTACCAGTTTCACCAATCAAGAACAAATCTTCATCAACTTCTGCAAGCTTGCGAATTTTTTCTCTAACCTGCTTAATGGCTGGGCTTTCACCAATAAATGGAAATGAACGAGTGAATTGTTTTTTCATGTTGATGTATTCTATTTGCAAACCAATGTGCTCTTCTTCTTGGCGTTTCAAGGTAATAGCATTATCTATGTGTAGAAGCAATTGATTTGTGCTAAAACTACTGCCTTTTTCGATGAAATGATATGCTCCCAAATCTCGAATCTCTTGAACCTGACTAGTGCTCACTTCTCCAGAGATTACAATTACCTTGTAATTAAGGTCCATCTTATCTTTAAGGTGTTTTAGTACTTGGATACCGTTCAATTTGCTTCCAACCAGAAATACATCGAGAAGAATAACATCCGGATTGAATACTCTTAGTTCTTCGAAGAATACATCCGAATTTGCCGTAATAAGCACTTCATAATTGTAACGGTTAAGAATAAGGGCTACTTGGTCTGCCAAAACTACATCATCTTCCAGTATTAAGACTTTTCCTTTGCTCATATTTGTTACCTCAAGAGTCTTTCTTCAAGCTCTGCCAGAGCGTTAATATAGTAAATATATGCCTGATCCGGTGAATCGTAAGGCGAGAAATATTTATGTACATCTCCATCTTGAAAGTACTTAGCACACATGTAGTAAAAATGATCGGAAGTACTTAGCATGCGAGCAGTACGCAATAGATCCGGATCTCCTTTTACTTTGATCTGATCTAATAGGGCATATAAGGTTTCTATGGCATTGTGTTGCATATCATTTTCCAACCAAGCCGATAGATCCCGCTCTTCATCCGCCCACGAAACGGCTTCGGGGAAAGATACTGATTCCTGTTGGTAATTAGATAGTTCCGTTGTTTCTTTGGGGTGAGCAAAACCTAGATGCTGATGTTGTAATACTGCTGCTGGGAAATGCCTCATAAAGTCAAATATTCCCGTTGATGCCCATTGATGTTCGCCAAAAGTTTCATAATCCATAAACAAGTTTAGGAATTGGTTTTTTCCCTTGTACTCATTTAAAGTAAGCTTATCGATCCAGCTAACAAATTTTTCTACGGTTAGAGGATATTCAGGCCAATCTCTATTGGAAAACCTAAAGGCAATATCATCTGCCATTTGATAATACTTTAGCAATAAGTTTATGCGCTTAGAATAATTTTTATAAGCATATAATGGCGATCTCCATTGTAATACTCGATCCACTCCTTCGGTTAGTATTGTTTTGAATCCCGGAATCTCAAACACCAAATCTGAAAGTCGATCTTGATAGATTAATTCCGTATTTCTGAACGTTTCTGTATCGTAGGAAAATTCTTTCTTCATCAAATCCCGATGCATCATTACTTGGTCTAAGAATTCATTGGAATCGTATAAAAAAGCGAGTGAATGATAATAAGTTTCCCCTATAAACTCCACATATCCTGTATCGGCTAAAGCTTTGAAGGAATCCAATGTTTCGGGACTGTAAAGCTTAAACTGTTCAATGGCAGTGCCTGTTATGGAAAAAGCTATTTTGAATCTTCCTTCATGCTCTTTAATGAGATCCAACAAAAGCTTATTTGTTGGAAGGTAGCACTTTTGAGCAACTTTTCGCATAACATCGCCATTTAGTTTGTCATCAAAGATTGGTTTGGATTGTCCAATGTCCAGAACATTGAAATGGGTTAAGCGGTAGGGCTGATGAACTTGAAAGTAGAAGACAATATTTAACATGCATGCACTCCCTTAACTCTTTCTCACATAATCTGCCAATGTGGTTGAGTAAATTTGTCGTATTTTATCCGCAGCCTCATCCCATTGAATTTTATTGACTTCTCTCATACCTTCAATTCCCATCTTGGTACAATATTGTGGGTTCTCGATGAGATGATTAATTGTCTCTACCCACAAATCTACATCCCAGAAGTCAATTTTAAACGCATGTTTAACCACTTCCGATACACCTGATTGCTTAGAGATTATTGATGTTATGCCATAAGCCATCGCTTCCAGTGGACTAATTCCAAAAGGTTCAGATACCGATGGTAACACATAGATATCGGCGGCACGCAAAATTCTTTCTACTTGTTTCCGGTTTAAAAATCCCGTAAAAAGAAAGCGATTTCGTAGTTTCAAACCGGCAGAGCTGCGTAAAAGCTTTCTGCTCATATCGCCAGTTCCGGCCATTATAAATCTAGCATCTGAGTGTATTTGCAATACCTTTTGCGCCATCTCTAAGAAATAATCTGGTCCCTTTTGGAGGGTTATTCTTCCCAAAAAGAGTATTACAGGTCCTTTAAATATCCTTTCTTTAGCAATCACGGCATCTTCTGGAAGGCTAAATGCATTATGGACAATACGAATTTTTCCTGTATCGATGCGGTATCGGCTCATAATCATTTGAGATGTGTATTGCGATACGGCTATTACTTTATCGGCATAAGTCATCCCAGCATGTTCAATTTTATGAATTCGCTCATCCCCAGGTCCTCCTGCTCTATCGAACTCTGTGGCATGAATATGTACAATTAAAGGTTTAGAACTAATTCTACGTGCCAACATTCCTGCTGGATAAGTAAGCCAATCGTGAGCATGAATAATATCGTAATTTAGTGTTTTAGCCATACGCTCAGCACGAAGCGTATATTCTTGGATTTTGCGAATTAGATCCTCGTCACCAATTAAATTATTTGTCATCTGCTGCCAGATGTCCTGCTCTTTAAAAGCAAAACTCTCTTTGCTCCAAAGCTCTTTTTTAATTGATGTAACGTAACGGTTTATATCTGAAAGCTGAAAATAGGATTCGGGATGATCGTTTAAACCAATGAATTCTATGCGTTCAGAAATGCCGCTAAATACTCTGTTCTCATATTGAATCTGTTTTCGAGCATTGAGGAACACTGCAGGAAGCGTATCCACATCGCTTATTTCTCGCATAGGAAAGTACACTTCTTCTTTAGTAGGCAACACCAAATCTATCTTAATGCCCAAACTAAGAAGAGCCTTTACCATACCGTAACAAGCCATTCCCAAACCACCGGAAATTAGAGGTGGAAATTCCCATGTAAACATTAGAACTTTCATAGCTCAACACCCAAACTTTCAAGATAGGTTTCAATATTGTACAATGCAGCCACACTCCAAGCTTGGGCCGGAGCCCCTTTGGGGAAATGAGGAGTGTCGCCATCCCACACTTCTGCTACAGAGGCAATATGCCCCTTCATAAAGCCCTTACGCAATACTCCAATGAATTCACTTAAGGCTTGTGCTATTTCTCTATTGCTTTTTTGGTTGCGATATACTTTTAGATACAATCCACAAAACGGACCCAAGAGCCATGCCCACACACTTCCGTTATGATACGCCAAATCTCGTTCACGTTGGGTTCCGTAGAATTTTTTTCTAAAACGAGCATCTTGGGGGCTTAGAGTACGAATTCCATAATAAGTATAAAGCTCTTGAAATGTATGCTCCAAAACCTGTTTCATGATATCCAAAGAAACAGGAGACCACGGCAAAGAGAGTGCAATGATTGCATTTGGGCGAATCTCAATAATTGCTTTATCTCCCTCAAGTCTGTCGGCAAGATACTCACCAGTCCAAAACTTTGCAAACGAATTTTTTACGATATCTTTAAGCTGCAAAATTTCATCTATTGGTTTTAGCTTCAGTTTACCGGTTGAGTTATACTCATTCACCATTTCTTCATAAGCACAAAGAGCATTATACCAAAGTGAATTTATCTCTACCGGAGCTCCCCATCGCGGTGTAATTGCTTTGCCATCGATGCGAACATCCATCCAAGTGCCATGAGCAAATGCTGCATCTAGCTCTATAAGCCCATCATTACGCACCCTAAATGGGTGATCTTGTGTTTGCAGTAAGCTTTGTATCATATCTTCTGCAAGCATCAGCGCTTCTTTCCAAGCTTTTTTGAGCTTCTTTTTCTTACCTACTTTCCACAGCATTATTATATACCACAAAGTAGCATCAATACTATCATAATTTGCTTCTCTACCACTTTCAGCAAGCATATTGGGAATTAATCCACCTTTTATGTGTTGACTATATTTTTTCATGATGAGTTCGGCAGTTTCAAGATTCTCGGTTTTACGTAACAATGCATTGAGTACTACCATGGTATCTCTTCCCCAAGGCCCATAGAAGGGATATCCTGCTACCACATCATCATATGTGACAAAATCTTTAAGTGCAAATTCAAGGATGTTTAGATATTTCTTTCTATCGAAAAGATAATTATCGTTATAATCTATTTTACTAAGTAGATCACCATCACTATCAATATGTATAGGAACATCAAATGGCTTCGGTAGATCTTCATATCTTGCTTCAATTCGCTTAACAATGCTTGCGGGATTCTGTATGGGGGCATCGGAAAACAACATTGAATTGCTTTCGTTGGGAGACAAATCAAAATCTATTTGAAATAAGCTGATTTGATCACCAATTCCAGCATATCCGCTCATCACTTCCCAAGGATAAAATACATTATAATATACATATCGGTTAGATATCACCTCGCCCTTTAAAACCGAGCCGAATACTTCAATGCTATTGTTCAAACGCAACGCTGAAAACATGCTATATTCATCTTTTTTTTGCATACTAGTTCTAAACTCTATGAAATCCAAACTACCATGCGCATTTATCTCATGGTGTGAACACATAGTGAATTTTGGGTGAAACTCAAAATGTAGGCGATGTTTTCCCAGATTTCTATATTTTACTAAAATGGTATTACTCTGTTCATCCATCATAATTTCCTTAAGTATGAGGATGTTATTCTGATGGGGTAACGCAGAATATAAAAACACCGGGTAGGGGCGTAGCCATGGCTTTACGAGATGGAGAAACCCTTCGGGATAAATGCAATTGCTATAGTTATTACTATCCAAATGTAAAACTTCACCGCGCCATTCCACTTTTTCTTCAATGCCAGCTACCAGATGATAACGATTAAAGCCAATATCTCCAGCTATTAACAAACCATGATATTTACGCTGATTAATCAAGTTCCCGGTGCCCAAAGCATAACCACCAAGTTTATTGGTCAAAATCCATTCATGGTGATGGGTCTCCATGAAGTAGTTATTCATTAAACCCCCTATTAACAGTTATTTTGAGCTTGTGTTGATTATTTTCAATACTATTGAATTCGTCAAGTTAAATTATGTTATCAAGCCTAGACGAATCTATTTAGTATCTAACAGCATGAGCATCATTTTGGGGAATAAGATAAAAATCTAGAAAGCAGTTTCCTTGATTCTGACAACTTTGAATTACGTTAACCCAAGATGTGGTATTTGTGCTTGCCCCAAAAAGCCTTATCCCCATTTGTCCATTGATCGCTTCTTTAGGCTTTGGATATCTGTTTAAACTTGTTATCGATTTACGAAGTTACATGCTCAAAAGATAATAAACCTATAACAAAAAGGCGAGTATTAAAACTCGCCTTTTCTTAATCTTATATTAGCTATTATTTATACTAAACCTTGGTCACACATTGCGTTTGCTACCTTCAGGAAGCCGGCAATGTTAGCTCCTTTTACATAATTCACCCATCCATCAGCTTGAATACCGTTTTCGCGGCAAGCTTCATGAATGTTGCGCATAATGCTGTGGAGTTTCTCGTCCACTTCTTCACGGCTCCAATTAAGACGCATCGAATTCTGAGTCATTTCCAAGCCGGAGGTAGCAACGCCACCAGCATTAGCAGCCTTGCCGGGAGCAAAGAGAATTTTGGCTTTCATAAATACTTCTACTGCTTCGGGTGTGCAAGGCATATTGGCAGCTTCGCAAACACATGTTACTCCACTTTCTACCAATGCTTTAGCATCTTCAACGTGAAGTTCATTCTGAGTTGCGCAGGGAATGGCAACATCTACTTTAACTCCCCAAGGACGCTTGCCAGGGAAGAATTTAGAACCGGGGAATTTATCGGCATAATCGCTTACACGATCATTATTGGATGCACGCAGTTCTAGCATATATTCGATCTTTTCATCATCAAGACCTGCTTCATCCAAGATATAACCATCAGGTCCGGAGATAGTAATAACTTTACCGCCAAGCTCTGTAATCTTTTGAGCTGCTCCCCAAGCTACATTGCCAAAACCAGAAAGAGCTACCTTTTTCCCTGTAAAATTCAACCCTTTGGTCTTAAGCATTTCTTCTGTAAAATAGACTACGCCATAACCAGTGGCTTCTGGACGGATTAAACTACCACCCCAAGTTCGGCCTTTACCGGTTAGCACACCAGTAAATTCGTTGCGGAGTTTCTTATACATACCAAACAAATATCCTATCTCGCGTCCACCAACTCCTATATCGCCAGCTGGAACATCTAAATTTGGCCCAATATGACGGAAAAGTTCAGCCATGAAGGATTGGCAAAAACGCATTATTTCTGCATCCGAACGACCTTTAGCATCAAAATCACTACCACCTTTTCCTCCACCCATTGGCAGAGTTGTAAGGCTGTTCTTAAAGATTTGTTCAAAGCCCAAGAATTTCAAGATAGAGAGATTAACGCTGGGGTGGAAACGAAGGCCACCTTTGTAGGGACCAATCGCGCTGTTGAACTGTACACGATAGCCACGGTTTACATGTACTTCACCTTTGTCATCCATCCAAGGAACACGGAATATAATTACGCGTTCTGGTTCAACAATGCGTTCGAGAATATTGTTCTTCACAAAACGGGGATTACTTTCGTATGTATCCCAGATAGTCTCGACTACTTCTTTCACTGCCTGAAGAAATTCGGGTTCGCCCGGATTCTTCGCTGCGACCTTAGCCATAAATTCGTTAAAGGTCATTTGGATCCTCCATATTTATTTTGTTTTTTTACCAACTTATATTCTTGCATATTTATGTCAAGCAAATCTAGTTATTCTTTTCTGAATGCTTAGCTTTGTTACAATAA
>JAJBBD010000295.1 GCA_020532355.1 Candidatus Cloacimonadota bacterium
AGTTGAAGTAAAATTCTCATTGACAGGTATAACATAATATTATTACGTGACCTCCAAGAGGTAATAAGATGATAAATGATCTAAAACTTGATAAGTTGAGCGTGATCGGAAGAGCCGCGGAGGTATATGCTATTGGGGATTTATCCGAGGTAAAACAAAGAGCTGAGCGCTATAGTGTAAGTAAAGTGTAAATGTGAAATGATTTGCCCAAGATGCCAGTCGGTTATCAGTATTATCGATTCAAATGCTGAATATTGTGAATGTCCCCATTGCCTCACTATCTTTCATGTTTGTGGTCAGGAAGAAGGCCATCACTCATCAAACTGCAATGTCCTCTATTGTCCAGTCTGTGGCAAATCAAGAGAGTCCTCATTAGATGCAGAAAGATCAAAATTCATGCCGATCGTTCAAAACAACGCACAGACAATGAAACACTGGTCTGAACCCCAAAATCTCGGTTTTCGGAAATGCTCCCATGTTTTCCACGTGCTGTTTGATTCTTTTCTGATACTTATAAGTGACAGAGGTGAGTATGTAGTGTATGATGGCAAGAATCTGATTGAAAAGCATTCGCTCAAATTGAAAGAAAAAGAGACTATTTTGATTCTAAGGTATAGTTTAAAGAGAATTGTTTTTTTATCCAGCGATCAGACACTCTACCATGTAGGCATAAATACTCTTTTTCAACAGAATAAAGCTGAAAAGATTAGTGAAAATGTTAACACCTTTACTGTCGATAGCACAAAAAACTGTGTTGCATATGTCAAAAAGAGCGAAATAATAATAAACGGTATGGATGGAACGACAGAAAAGATAAAGGAAAGTGGTCAGATTGTTTACTTAGTGTTAAACAGCGAACACCTATTCTACGTTAAAAAAGAGGCAATGCTTTTTACCTATGTGGTAAGATCATTGAGTCTAGGCATATTCAGCCAAAAAACAGTCACGTTGACTGACAATCCTGATAAAATACTTGCCTCAGCTAACAACAAGTTTCTGGCGGTAGCTTCATGTAAGGGTAATAGAGTATTAATAACTGCTGGTAAATGGAAGAACTTAACCACAAATGCGGCAAACTGGGATGAAATTACTGTAAAAGGAAGTCTGATTTCGATTATCGCTGGAAACGATGATCTGGTTTTCATACAGTATTCAGACAGGATTGAGATTAAAGATATGAACAATCTCAAGTCTGGAACGTTAAATCAGGCTAGGGAAATTCCCGATATGATATCTCAGAATCTAAGCCTTTCCCTGGATGGGAACTTTGTGTCATTGTGTAGGAGGGATACTGCTGATACAAGCTATGATGCCTCTCAAGTGATTCTTTTGTCTAAAAGCCTCAGAGAAGAGCAAATTGGATCTGATAAAGCAAAATTCATTATCGATAGCTATAGTTGGCTAAATGGTCTTTTGGCTGCGGTAATCAATAAAAATGGTGAGTACCTATTTTCATTGGAGATAGCAAACGATGAGTAAACGCGTATTCGTAACGTGTGTATTTATTTCACTATATTTCTTCTTGTGCTCAACCACATACATAGTTGATGGCTCTGGAAGTATGAAGGGTTTTGCAAGAACTGGAGCCATTAAAAGGCAGATTGAAGATATTTCCGAGAACGATGCTAGAGATTCGGAAGATGTTAGAGTTTTGCTATTCCAGTCTAACATAGTATCCGAAGTGGTAATCACTGAAGTAGCCCTCTCTGAATTGAATGATACTTCATTATTCTCTGGAAAGTACACTCTGTTAGGTAAGATGGCGGATACTGTTTTATCACAACCTGGAGATTATGTTTTACTAACAGATAATGTCGAGGATGACAACAACACAAGAGGAGATGGGACAAAATTCTACAGGACTTTAATGGAATCACAGGAGATATCAAGTGTTGACGTTAGTCCAAGAATTTCGAGATTCGACGGCAATCCGTTCAGGGGCGATAGACAAAACTATGTCGGGGATTCTGGCATGCTTGTCTATTTTATAAGTGTAGGATCAAAAGCAAGCAACACATCACGCAGGAACTCACTACTAAATAATCTGGGTACTCAAGGCTATACAATGTTTCATCTAAGGCCTATAAACTCTAATCACATAGGCCTCACCTCACTGAAAAACGAATCGAGCCCTTTCATTGTTTACTCAGAAAGAGGTAATTACCACCTTAAGATTAGACCCGAATCAAAGGCCTTCCCTGTGTTGCAGATAGACAAGCAAAACAGGATTAAGTTCAGCATTCTGATGCGATCTCATTACGATTACATTGGAATCAGAGAGAACACAAAGGTGAGAATAGATAATTTTTCAATCTCTCATGGAGGGAAGCCGATGATGATGGATAAGCCCAAAATTTCGGTAAGTCCTTCCATTCTACCAAAATCACTTGAAAAAGGTGGAGCGCAAAAATTTGATGTTGAGATAATTCTAAAACCAATCAAACCGTCTTTAACCAATAGATTACAAGCGATGTTCAATCCCAAAAGGTGCGTTTTATCCTTTGATATGTCCCTGAGAACATCAGAGAACAGCATATATATGGTTGAAGATGCGAAAAACCAGTACTTTACTGAGAATATGTCTGATTATAGTAAGATTTACTCAAGACCACAAGATATGATTTCGCATTTTAATCCCCAAAATAACAGAATCGTGTTTCATGTACAAAATGAGGATGATCCAGCAGATGCAACAACTCAGATCAGGCTGATGTATGATAATATGGGCTACTTCCTTTTGCTGATTAGTTTAGCAGGTATTCTGGTTGCTGCAGTAATTTTCCTCTATCGTTTGTACCAGACGCCAAAATCATTTTTTGTGAGCGTAGAGACCCTTCCTTTGGGGGACGTTGAAGACAAGGAACTGACCAGAATGGGCAAATTACCGCTGGAATCATGCACAGTTATACGTAAGCTATCGGGAGTAGTCATCAAATTAAACGACACAAACCGCTACTACTTCAAGGATTCCATATTCCCTTCGATAGACCTTCCACCGAAGGTTTTACGCGAAGTATGTGAAAAAGATTCAAATAGGAAAATCAGAATTTCCATGACCAAATCAAGGAGGAAAGATGCGTAAGATGTTGATCCTAGCCCTGATTGTCCTGATGGGGACCGGGTTGCTGAGTGCACAGGAAACAAGTGACAACGATGACAGTGTCTATTATGAAGAAACTGTAAACGAGGATGCCACCACTGATGTGGGTGTTCCAAATCCACCAAACAAGTATCTAGTTCTAGCGCTTAG
>JAJBBD010000296.1 GCA_020532355.1 Candidatus Cloacimonadota bacterium
GCAATGTTTGGTATGTGGCAATGGAGCCATCTGCTAACTTACCAATAAAAGCATGGACGCAAACTTGACGACCTCCAGGTTTATCCTGATTCCAATGATTATTGTATTGGTTCTTTCCGAGCAAACCATCATCTGGACCAACATATCTCTTCAACCATGGGTTGTTAGCCCCTGTTGAATGAACCATTATACCCTTCGGTTTTATTGTTTTGCCTGCTTTGTAGCAGGCATTGTTCGTAAGTATTAGTTTGTATAATTTCATTATAATCACCTCAACATTTAATCATTTGGCTCAGGTGTAAGATGGACAGGGTACAGGTGATAGGTAAACTTTAAATCACAATAAGCATTTGATGATGTTCCATCACTTCCCATACAGATATACAGTCCATAACCTGCTGGAACTCTGGCCTGCCGCATTTGAATATGAATGTGCAAGGATTCTGCTGAAGTATTCGATCCGACAGGTGTACTCCGTTGAATTCTAGTGAATGTCTCCTCATCATTGGAAATATACAAGTCCAGTTCCTTTTCACTAGTATCCGATTGACGACAAAGAGTTATCAAATGGCAATCATAAGCCGTCGTATACAATTCTCCACCCTGACCGCCAATAACCACACTATTAATAGGTAATATCGTGTGCAAAGGACCACGAACACTGTTTGCACCGCCTGAACCCGAGACATTACCCGACAAAATATATCTTGAATAGGCCGACCGGGTGAAGTCACTAATAATAGCCGTTGCTGTGGATGAGAGAGGTATTGCGGAAGTCACATTTTCTGCTCTTTCAAGTAGAAAAAGGCTCTCACCTGCCTCAACGGTAGTACTACCTATGGAAAACCTTTGACTTGTCCAGTAAGCTGTACAAATTGGGTTTGGATCAGTCCCAGTTCCATAGGCAATATTCATTTCGTCATCAATGCCCCTTATAGCTCTAGCAAGTGTCTTAACTGTATTACGAAGGGTGTCTTGAATTAGAACCTGCACATTATTTGTAGCTGGACTGCCCAAAGCTGTAACGAAAGTATATGTTATCGTGCCAATTACTACATTGTTTCCATTTGCCATATTGCTAAATGTGATGGCTGCCCTCCGGCTAATCATATCCGGTGCACTAGCTGTTTCTATTGGATGCAAATGATTGAGTAGAATACCTGTCCTCCTATATAGATTTTCGCGGGTATCCTCAACCAAATTGTGTGTTGTATTTAGCAAATCATAGTTGTTGTTTAAAAGATTATAAGTGAGGTTGAGCAGATTATTTATTTCATCAATATCCAGTTCAGCTAAAGCCGAAAGCACTTTATTTAACCATTCCTGTGCAGGAGGTTCTGGTGGTTCAACAATTCCATCCACAAGAGCATCCTCGACTATGGTTAGTATTCTTGCACTCTTTCCAACCACATCACCATAAGTAACCCTTATTTCAAGCCGACCAACACCAACAAATGATGTGTCCGTTGCATTGGGCTGCCATGTAAGGACACCATCAGCGTAGTTCGTGACTACCGGATATGCAACCCCATCAGGCCTTTTGTAAATCGCATTTAAGGAGGCACTTGGGTAGTTATTTTCCAGTAGGCTTGATACATCAAACTCAATATTTCGGTAATTGTGTTCACCGCGTCGACCAATGAATACCGTTACCGCTTTTGTTAAGTCAATCATATTTCATCACCTGGCTTAGGAGGTTCCTCATCACGACCATGTAGTTGCTTAAGAACCGCCTTTAGTTTTTCTGGGATGGGTAGCCCAATATGACCTGCATTCTCCAAAATGGATACACCCTCGTTACTTAGGTAGAAAAAGATTACCGCTGTTCGCAAAGCGCTGCCATCGTATCCTGCACTCCCCAAAATTTGTGTATCAAGAATATGAGCGATACCTACCATTACAAAGATGAGCACCTTTTTGAAAATTCCCTTAGCACCAATTTCGCTGGACAGCTTTTTATCTGTAATCGCACAAAGGACACCTGTCAGATAATCAATAGCTACAAAAGTGACCAGTGTATATAGAAATCCGTCAAACCCGCCGAGAAACCATACAAGAAAAGCACCAACAGCCGCAAAAGCTAACTGTATCCAATTCCAAATCTCTTTCACTGTAAACACCTCCATTACATTAATTTGTGTATTTAAAAAAGCACCCCTGTAAAATACAAGAGTGCTGTTGCCGTATCACACACCTTACAGCATCAGTATAAGATCGTGGATTTGTTGCATCACATCCGCCTTTGGACGCCCTGTTCCAATAGGGAGCCATGTCACAGGTGGTATATCAAATGCTGCAGAAGAGTCAAAACCATTAACCACTGTAATGATAGTATCAATAGCCTTTCGGATTTCAGTAATGTGAAATGGCCATTTTTTAACTGTTGTTCTTCCCGCAATAATCTCTTCACTCCAAATTACAGGGGATAAGTTGTAATAACTTAGCACTATATTTAAAGCGGTTCGAAGCGTCTGAATATGTGCTGCCTTTACGACAGTCTCATTTGCAGTAATCGTTTCAAAAGGTGGCGGTAATATAGTAAATGTCCTGACAACTTCTGTGCTTGCCGACTCAATATCACTATCAAGACAGCGGAAGGTTACAGTATGGTTTCCTACTGCAAGCGGTTCCGCTTGGTACACCGTACTAACACCATTTCCCAGATAGCCACTCGTAGAAAATCTCTCAGGATTATCCACACTATTAACCCACTCACCTGAATCAATCTTTACTTCCACAATCTGTGTCTGACCGTCTGGTTCAGTGCCTGTAGTAATCATAAAGCGTGGTGTAGTGTTATAAGTAGACTTTCCGGTCATAGGACTGACGATGATCGGAGCAGCAGGCGGACTGTTTTTCTTTACCGTGTTACTAACCACATGGCTTGAAACTGCATCAAGTGTATCTGTTACGCTTATTCGATAGCGGGTATACATTCCAGGTACCGGGGAAGCATTTACCTGATGGGTACCTGAAGTAGCACTTGAAATAATAGTAGTCAATGCTTCATATACCGACCAATTTATACCGTCTGCTGATGTAGCTTGTTGAATAACATATTGCTTGATGGCACTGGTTCCCGGTATCGTTCCGCTCCACATAAGAGTTACTGTATTCGTCTCATATATTGGCGGAGTAGCAGTGAAAGAAGTAGGCGGAATGGGCAGTGTATTTCTGCGGACAGTGTTGCTAGATATAGTCCAGTCAGAATAAAAACTCTCTCCAGCCGTGCCACGTGTCCTAACTCTAAACCTACGGTAATAACCGCGAGTTGTCGGTGGGCTAACAACTACGCTGCCACTTGTTGTTGAGGTAACCACTATTGTTAATGCTGTCCATGCTCCCCATGTGCTGTTATCTGCCGAGTCACTATATTGAATCTCATAGGATGTGATGGTGTTGCCTGCTCCACTGGATGCACCACTCCATGAAAGAGTAACATTTCCTTCAGCTAAAGTTGAACTTACCGAGCAAGCAGTAGGTGCTCCACAAGCCGTGATATCACAGTAAATGCTATTACTGATTTTTTCCGAGGAGTAGACATCGAGATTATCTATCGTCCATACACCAAATTGAGTATATGTTCCTGGAACTCGTGACACGTTAGGGTTATAACTACCTCCACTAGCCGATAGGGCCAATATGGTTAGAACGTTCCACGGACTCCATGTGCTGTTATCCGTAGATGTTCTACTGGCAATCTGGTATCCCTTGATTGCACTCGTACTTCCAGAAGCACCGCTCCAAGTAAGCGTGATTGTTTCATCACTATAATTGATTGGAGTAGCAGTCACTGTAGTTGGTGGGCTAGGAACTGTGTTTCTGCGAACAGAGTTCGACGATACCCTCCAGCCTGAATAATAACTTGCTCCTGCTGTCCCCCGAGTTCGCACCCGAAACCTACGATAATTACCCCGTGTTGATGGTGGTGCAACTGACAAGCTGCCACTAGTGGCCGTGGTGGTTACTGTAGTTAGTGCTGTCCACGATCCCCAATTCAAGTTGTCAGCAGAATCACTATACTGTATCTCGTAGGAGGAGATGGCATTATTTGTACCACCGGAAGCACCACTCCATGATAATGTAACATTGTCCTCCGAGAGGGTTGCACTCAATGAACAGGATGTCGGAGCACTACAAGCTGTGGTTCTTATTGCCCAGTTAATGGTTAACACTATCTGGCTTAAATCATCTCTGGCTCGAAATCCCATATAGTTTAGTGTGCTGGAGCCAGCATCCATGAATAAACAATTACTAGCTCCACTACCGATGGAATCAATGAGTGCGGTGGAAATTGCGATATCCTTTGTACCCTGTCCGGCAGAAACAGTATAGCTATATCCAGAAGTAACTTTCGTAGGTCTACTCCCGGATATGCTGGTACCCGAACTAGGAGATGGCAAACCATATGCATTTCCAGCATATAGTGTTATCGTTCTAGCGGAACCCCAATCACCTGCAGCTATCCTAACAAGACGAATACTGGCAGAGGTAGGATAATAGTTTGCATAGGTATTTCGAATACTTGTAAGGTCAAATAACATGGCACCAACATTCTCATAATTATTGGCTGGGGCATAAACCCCTTGTCGAACGTAGTCGGTTACACCCGCAATCCAACTGCCATTACGCCATGTACAAGCATTTATCGCTTGATAGGTTGCCATAGAAATTCACCTCACTCGTAAACCGCCGATACCAATGAGTTCACCAACCCACAAAGGCTGGTATTTAATCTGGTATCAGTAATGTTATTTGCTGCAATTGATGTAGCCGCAGCAGGTACAAGAACGTCTGCAATACCGAGTTCATATACATCGCTGGTTCTTGTTAAGTCTGGAGCCACTGGTGTAGCAGCTGGAGTCCCTGTAACAACTGCAAGCTGAATATTCCTGCTGATTTGGCTTAAGCGAACAACAATCCGGTCAATGCGTGGATTGCTACCGTGCGCTGTAGTGAGAGGCATATTTAACGCATCTGTATTCTCATATCTATATCCATTAATCCACGCACTTCCAGCCGCCACGCTTACTGCCAATCCCATCCCTGGTGATACCTGCAGATTTGTAGCTGTTTTATAAAATATCCCGTTTGAAACAAGACTTCCAAAGTATGCTGCAAAATCCGTGGCATCATAGACTCTATCTCCATCGGATGAATTGAAAAATCCGCTTTTCTCCATACAAAAATTCCTCCTTCCTAGATGGTTTTCGTATACTCGATAACCACGTAGCCCGTATAATCTGTCCGGTCAATACCTGGTTCAACAACGACATTTGTTTTATCCACATAAAGACCGATTTGTGAAGCGAAGTTGTTATACCGTGCAAGCGGTAGTGGCAAGAAGTTGGTGCCATTTGTTGCAAAGCCAGATAAACTAACAACTGTACTTAGGTTTGCAATACCATGGGCTACGCTCCCAGGAGTAGCATTGGGAAGGGAGCCGAGGTTTACAACTTTTCGATATATTGGCTTACCATCTATCCATAGACGCCCTGTGTTTTGTTCTGTCATAGAGTAATCAGTAAACGCAGAGGAGATTTTAGTTGCTGTAATCGTTCGTTCTGCAATCTTTGTACCAGTGACCGCTCCATTTGCAATCCGTGCTGTAGTTATTGGATCGTTATTAATATTTAACCAGTTCGCTTCACCAGACGGATTGTTAAACACAAAAACAGATATCACATAAAACGTCATTGTATTGCGTGATATAAAAAATCCCATTGCCCGTTGATATCCGTTTCCCGTGTTATCCCCGCTATGCTTTACCAAAAAGACATGCCCGTCATCGCTTGGCTGATCACTGAATTTGTTGCCGCTCCACGAGGTGAAGTAAAAGGCATCTCCAGGACTCATATGGTGCAGGGCATACTGGCCGATCGATATAGTTCCTTCTCCAACAATTACCTCAAGTGAGGGCAGTTTCCCAAACAGATTGTTGATACTATCGGTAACAGTATCTCCTTGGATATTGGGGTCAAGGTCATGAATATCTCCAAGTGTTTCTGACACATTGCCTAACGCTTCTGCAATATCAGAGATGCCAGTTGGGGCAGATAATGCAGTTTTAATCTCACTCATATCAGAGCGAATTTTTTGAGCTATTGTTAGCTCGCTCTTTCCGAATACTACGCTGATGCTTTGACCGTCCGCGTCATATGTCTCCTCCACTTCAGCGATTCGTGTTGTCATAGATACACCCCATGCTTTGGAAATAACCTTAACAACCTGCCCAAGGTCAAAGTCTACCTTATAAGTCAGGTTGCCATGTGGGTTAACTGATGTATCAAAGGAATAACGTATTACTTGCTCATTTAGCTTGCTCTGCCCACGAAAAATCAGCGTATTGATATAATCCACTCCAAAATCTTCTGCCCGTAGGTCTTTAGCATCCACAAAAATCTCATGTCGAGTTTCTCCCGATCCACTTGTAATTGCTACAAATGTCCGCTCTGCACCTTCACCCTCTCCACCTATAAGAGCAGTGTTAGCAAAATCTGCTGCACTTACTGTATAAACCTGCTCAGTTAGGTTCTCATACTCCTTAGAGAACACTGCCTGTGATTCAGTCCCCTTATACAGCATTATTGTAAAAACCCCTGTTTCA